>DATIMU010000335.1:0-6647 GCA_035475015.1 Acetobacteraceae bacterium | reverse complement strand
CCCCTGCAGGTCGACGGTGTACTGGAAATCCTGCCCCGCCGCGACCGGCGGGATGCCGACCTGGCCGGCGGCGACCTGCTGGTTCTGCTGCTTTACCGCGTCGATGACGTCCTGCGGCACCAGGCCGTAGGAGAACAGCTTTTTCGGGTCCATCCAGATGCGCATGGCGTACTGCCCGACGCCGAACACCGTCACGTTGCCCACGCCGGGCAGCCGCGCCAACTCGTTGACCAGGTTGATGCTCGCGTAGTTGCTCATGAACAGGCTGTCGAAACGCCCGTCCGGCGAGTTCAGCGCGACGATCTGCAGAATCGCGGTGGATTTCTTCTGCACCACCACGCCCTGCGCCTGCACCGCCTGCGGCAGCGAGGCCAGCGCCGCCGACACCTTGTTCTGCACCAGCACCTGCGCGAAGTTGAGGTCGGTGCCGATGTCGAAGGTGACGGTCAGGTTATAGGTGCCGTCGCTCGCGCTGGTCGACTGCATGTAGATCATGTGCTCGACGCCGTTGACCTGCAGCTCGATCGGCAGGGCGACGGTGTCGATGACGGTCTGCGCGCTGGCGCCGGGATAGCGTGTCGTGACCGACACGGTGGGCGGCACGACGTTGGGGTATTGCGCGACCGGCAGGTCGAACACCGCAACGGCGCCAATCAGCACCAGCACGATGGCCAGCACGTTGGCCAGCACCGGCCGCTCGATAAAGAACTTCGAGATCATGGGCGGATGCTCCCCGCCGTCACTTCGCCGCCGCCACCGTCCCGGGCGATGCCTCCCCGGCCGATGCGATCGTCGTGTTGGTCGCCGCCACCTTGCGCCCCGGCACCGCGCGGCCGGCACCCGAGACGATGACGCGGTCGTCCGCCTTCAGGCCGCTCTCGACGACGCGCAGCTCGCCGACCGCGGCGCCGGTCTTGACGAAGCGCTGCTCCACCTCGTCCTGGCCGTTGACCACCAGCAGATACTTGCCTTGCTGGCTGGTGCCGATCGCGCGGTTGGGCACCAGCAGCGAGGCGACCGGCTTGTCCGAGGTCGGCACGCGGATATGCACGAAGAATCCCGGCAGCAGCGTCCGATCCGGGTTGTCGAACACGCCGCGCACCAGGATCGTGCCGGTCGCGGGGTCGAGCTCGGGGGCGATGTACTGGATGACGCCCTTGTGCGGGTAGCCCTGCTCGTCCATCAGGCCGACCTCGATCGGGATCTTGTCGAAGCCCGACTGGGTGATGCGGTCGGCGGTCCGGCTTGCCATGATCCGCAGCACGTCCTGCTCGCTGACGTTGAAGGTCGCGTAGATCGGGTTGAGCTGCACCAGCGTCGCGAGCTTGGTGTCCCCCGAGGAGCCGACCAGCGCGCCGACCGAGGCGAGATGCTGCGTCACCACGCCGTCGAACGGCGCCGAGACGTGAGTGTAGCCGAGATTGATCGCCGCGATGGTCACGCCGGCCTGCGCGTTGGTCACGTCGCCCTGGTCGCTGTCCCGCTTGGCGCGCGCCTGGTCCAGCGTGGCCTGCGCGGTGACGTTCTGGCGCAACAGGGTCTGCTGCCGCTCGAATTCGGCTTGCGACTGCACCAGTTTCGCCTGGGCGATGACCAACGCCGCCTGGGCCTGCTGCAGCTGCGCCTGATACGGCGCCTGCTCGATCACGAACAGCGTCTGGCCGGTCTTGGCGCCCGCGCCGTCCTGGTAGTTGATCGCGGACAGGAAGCCCTTCACCCGGGCGACGAGGTCGATCTGATTGACGGCGACGGTGTTGCCGGTGCCTTCGAGATAGTTGAGCACGGGTTGCTGCACCGGATGCGCCACGCCGACCTGCGGCGGCGGCGGTGCGGCGAACTTGTTCTCGTCCTTGCAGCCGCTCAACAGCAGCGCGACAAGCAACGGCCCGGCCAGCAACGGCGCGGCCCTTACGGCGGCCCGATCGAGCCGACCAACCGGGCGATGGCGCCCTGGTCCGTGGTGCCGCATTGTCTGTTACCCAGGGCTGACGGCGGCCGAAATCAGCCGGCGCTCGGTTGAATACCTTTGACTGCCAATCACCTTAGCCATAAGCGGTTCGATATTCAAGCAATATGAGAGGTGTTGCACGCCGTCCAGGCATCAATCACGGCGGCGATGCCGGGACGGAGAGCCAACGAATGAAGCGCGGCATGGTCAGCCCCTGGACCACGATCGAGAACACCACGACGGCGTAGCAGACCGTGAGCAGCGCCTCGCGATAGGGCGTCTCCGGCAGCGTCAGGGCGAGCGCCACGGAAATCCCGCCACGCATCCCCGCCCAGGTCAGCACCGCGATACCCCTGCCCCGGTCATGCGTGCGGACGCTGAGGACCAGCATCGGGAGGCTGATGCTCGCGGCGCGGGCGATCAGCGCCAGCGGGATCGAGAGCACGACGGCGGCGATCTGCACCCGGCTCACCTCGACGACGAGCACCTGAAAGCCGATCAGCAGGAACAGCATGGCGTTCAGCAGCTCGTCCACCAGGCCCCAGAACGCGGCAATGTCGGTGCCCTTCTCGTCGGCCGTCGCATGGCGCCGCTTCTGGTTGCCGATCAGCAGCCCCGCCGCGACCACCGCGATCGGCCCGGAAACCTCGAGCGTCTGCGCCAGGCGATACGTCACCAGAACCAGCGCCAGGGAGATCGTGAGCTCGACATTGTAGCTCCGCACCCGGCGCATCGCGACGGCAGCGAGAAATCCGGTGGCAACCCCGATCAGCCCGCCGCCCACGCTCTCGACCAGGAGCCGTGCGGCGACCACGCCATGCCCGACCACGCCGGTCGCCCCTTCCGCCGCGGACAATGCGACGAGGAAGATCACCACCCCCACGCCGTCATTGAACAGGCTCTCGCCGGAGATCGCCGCCTTGAGCGAGGCCGGCAGGCTCACCCGCCGCAGTACCCCATCGACCACCACGGCATCGGTGGGGGCGAGAATCGCGCCGAGCACGAAGCACCATTTCAGCGGCACCGGCGCGGGTCCGGCCTGGAAGGCGAGCCAGATCAGCGCGCCGAAGATCAGCGTCGAGAAGATCACGCCGCCCGTGGCGAGGCGGAGGATGGTCCATTTGTTGGTCCTGAGCTCGTCGAGGCTGACATGCAGGCTGGCGGCGAACAGCAGGAAGGCCAGCACGCCGTCGAGCAGCACATGCGGCAGCACGGTGGTCGACAAGGCATTCCGCGCCATCGCGATGAGGTTGTGGTGCGGCAATAGCGGGCCGATCGCCAGGAGTGCCAACGAGAAGCCCAGCGCGCCGATCAGCAGGCTGACCGGCTGCGGCAGCCCGATCCAGCGATCGTTCACCACCCCGATCACGGCGGCCGCGAGCAGCAACAGAGCGCCGAAATCAAAAGGCGACACGCGCGGCTCCCACTGGCCCCTCGGCCCGAGTGTAGGAGCCGAGGCGCCGCGCCGCCTAGGGTTTGCCGTCCGCTCGGGCCGCGTGATTAGCTGCGGCGAAGCACCAAACGCACCGGAGGGCGCCCCCAATGTCGAACACGACATCCAGCCTCACGACCGCGTACCGCCTGCCGGCGCTGACCCGCGATCTCGATCAGGCGCGGCTCGACCTTGCCGAGCACGGCCTCTGCCGGATCGACGGCGTGCTGGCCGGCGCCACGCTGGCCCGGGTGCGGGACGCGCTCTACCGCGCCGCCGAGGAGGACCGCGCGCGCGGCTGGAACACCCGTTTCATCATGGACAACCCGGAGGACGGCACGAACCAGCGGGTGTGGAACCTGCCGAGCCGCGACCCGGTGTTCTGCGACCTCGCCGAGCACCCGACGGCGCTGCACTTCGTCCGCGCCCTGCTCGGCTGGCCGGTGCAGCTCTCCAACATCTCCGCCAACATTACCGGCCCCGGCGGTGGCGAGATGATCCTGCACGCCGACCAGGGCTTCGCCCCGCGGCCCTGGGGCGGCATCCAGGGGGTCAACATCGCCTGGGCGGTGGACGACTTCACCGACGAGAACGGCGCGACGCGCATCGTCCCCGGCAGCCACAAGCTGAACCGGATGCCCGGCGAGGGCGACGGCGCCGAGACGGTCCCGCTCGAGGCGCCGGCCGGCACGATGGTGGCGATGGAGGGCCGCGTCTGGCACCGCACCGGCTTCAACCGCACGGCGTCAGCGCGCCGCGCCGGGATCTTCGCCTTCTACACGCTGCCGATCTACATGCCGCAGGAGAACTGGTTCCTGTCGCTCAATCCCGCGGTGCGCCACTATGCGTCGGAGACCCTGCTGCAATTGTTCGGCTTCCGGGCGGCCCGGTTCGGACGGTTCTACGGCACCTCGCCGTACTAATAATAATCAGCTAATAACCAGCCTCCCGCGTCATGGTCGGCGAAGGCCGACCATCCACGACTTTCTCTCCACCGACCACGCAAGTCGCGGATGCTCGGCCTTCGCCGAGCATGACGGAAAGCCTGGAGCGGCCATCACCGATGGCGTCTGGTATAACATCGAGTGGGCTCGCCTGACGGAACCTACCAATCCGACGGCAATACGTTCTCGACCGGGTTGCCCGCCGCCTGCCAGGACTCCTGCCCGCCGCGATACCACAGCACGCGGGTATAGTTGGCCGCGACGAGCCGGCGAGCCAGGTTGGCGCTCGCCTGGTGTTCGGCATTCCAACCCATAGCCACGACCTGCGCCGCCTTGTCGCCGCTGGTCAGCCGCGCGACAGCAGCTTCGACGCGCGGCTGCAGTCATCCCGGAACGTGCCGCCGGCGCCGGCCCCCGCAAGACCGGTCGCGGCTGGGATCGAGCGGCCCGGCGCGCTCACGTCGATAACCGACACCGCCCCTTCCGCGTGCAAGTCGGCGAGTTCAGCGGTTCCGATCGTGCGCGCCCCGGCGAGCGCGAGCGGCGTCTTGCCGAACTCGCCCGCGGCCAACCCGCCGTCCGGTGCGACGCCAAAATCCTCATCCTCCGGCACATGGTCGCGCAGGCCCGCCAGACGCAGCCCGGCCATGACGCGAGCGATCTGCCGCGCAAAGCGGTCGCTGCCGAACGTCCCCGTCCAGAACCCCCGCACGGTCACATAGGGCCGGGCGCGCGCCGCATCGGCCGTCGAGCGGCGCGCCTCTTCCAGACGGCCCAGCCGCCCCTCGGCGCTCGCAATGGTCAGGTGCAGACGGGCAAGCGGCTTTCCGGCGTTCTCGGGGTTCATGGCGAGGCTGCGCAACGCCCAGTCGATCGCCTCCTCGAAGCGGCCCAGCAACATCATGCAGAGCGAGCAATCCATGTAGTACCTGGCATACCAAGGATTTCTCGGCAGCTTGCGAGCGGCCCGCTTGAGCAAGACCTCGCTCTCTTCCGCCCGCCCGAGGCGCTCGTAGCAGTAGGCAATCGTGCTCTCCGGACCGATGGCGATGGGAGACTGGATGAGCTGCCGCTCGAAGGCGGCAGCCGCTTCGGCCCAGCGTTCGGTGACGAACAGCAGGAGACCGCGGGCATACATGACCTCGATAGCGTTCGGCTGGACGGCCTAGCCCCGTTCGATCAGTCGTTCGGCAGCCCGGTAACCGCCGGGCGGCGGTACGCCCGTGATATAGCTTTGGGCGAGAAGGGTGTCGGCGAGCGAGCCGAGCGCATCCGCCGAACGCGGATTGAGCTCCAGGACGCGTTCGTAGAAGAGGCGGGCCCCTTCCAACCGCTCGGGGTTGAGCACCTATTGTGTCCAAGCTTTTCCCTGGAGCATCAGGTCCATCTCGTCCATGTCGCGCGGACGCTCGCGCAGGCTCCTTGCCGCTTCGTCCGCGAGCATCGCGAACACGGCGTCGGGCCTGATCCAGCGCGCCATGATGGTTGGGTCGTCGAGCGTCGCGTCGCGCGCGTCATTGTACTGCTTCGACCAGATGAGGGCGCCGGTTTCTGCGACGGTCACTTCGGCGTTCGCCTGCACGACGCTCCCGTTGCCGCGCACCACGCCGCTCAGCACGTAGCGGACATTGAGGGCGGTGCCGAACACGCGCGGATCGGAGGTGGTCGCGGCGGCCGCGCGCAGGATGTTGCGAGGCGGTACCAGGGAGGGGCTGAAGTAGCCGAGGCACCAGGGGCTGGGCAGGTCCGCCATCAGCGTCTCCGTGACGGCGTCGGCAAAGCGCGCGAGCGGCGGATCGTTTCCCTCGACGGCGAACGGCAGCACCGCCGCGGACATGCGCGCCGGCGATGCATGAGGGTTCCACAGCGCCGAGGCGAAGCGAGCAACCCCGCCGACGGCGGCGACGGCCGCGAACGCACCGCCGCCCCAGAGCAGCGCGCGGCGGCTACCCGGCCCGGCGCCATGCCAAGCGACATCTGAGCTCGCGAAATCCGCGTCGACGCTTGCCGCGTCGGACGCTGCCTCATCGGTTGCGACGGAGGCCGGCAGCGCAAATCGGTGGCCGCGTCCTGGAACGGTTTGGATGCAGCTCGGCTCCGCGCCGCCGTCCAGCGCGCGGCGTAGCGCGGAGATTTGCACCGTCAGATTGCTGTCCTCGACCGCCAGGTTGGGCCAGGCGGCGTCCATGATCTCCTGTTTCGTGACGAGCCGGCCGCCGCCGTCGATCAGCGCCCCGAGCACATCGAGCGCCCGACGCCCGACCGGGATCGGCGAGGAGATGTCTCCCTCCACGCGGCACAATTCACCCGTACGCCGGTCCAA
>DATIMU010000334.1:0-3089 GCA_035475015.1 Acetobacteraceae bacterium | reverse complement strand
GATCTCGCGCACCGCGCGCGGGAAATTGGTGACGATCAAGGCGGCGATCCGTTTCTGGTCATCTTGGAGCTATCGCATGGAGGATGGGCCGGTGAATGCACAAACTCTCGTGGTCACGTTCGATCTCGGCGGCGCCGAGCGCGCGGTCGTCGCTGAAGCCCTTGGCGGCTCCATCGACGCCGTCTATCTGCCCGATCTCGCGGAGCCAGAGCGCGACGCCGCCTTGCGGCGGGCAACCATCGTCCTGTCCCACAACACCGGCAAGGAACTGCGGCAAGGCGAGCACGCGCTGCTGGCCCGCGCGAAGCTGATACAATTCCTGACCGCCGGCGTGGATTTTATTCCATTGCACGAGCTGCCGCCCGGCGTGCCGGTGGCGAGCAACGGCGGCGCGTACGCCGAACCGATGGCGGAGCACGCGCTCGCCATGACGCTCGCCGCCGCCAAGCGCCTGCTGGTCGAGCACGCCGCCCTGCAGCGTGGCGCGTTTCATCAGTTCACCATGAACCGGATGCTGGCCGGCCGCACCTGCGGCATTCTCGGTTTCGGCGGCATCGGCGCCGCCACCGCCCGGCTGATGCGCGCCGTCGGCATGAGGGTTCACGCGATCAACAGAAGCGGCCGGGCCGAGGCGCAACTCGATTGGATCGGTACGCCCGATCGCCTCGACGAGTTGCTCGCCGCCGCCGACGTGCTGGTCATCAGTCTGCCGTTGACGCGCACCACCCAAGGCATGATCGGCGCGCCGCAACTCGACCGGATGAAGCGCGACGCGATCCTGGTTAACCTCGCGCGCGGCGAGATCATCGACGAGGGAGCGCTCTACGCGCATCTGCGGGCGAACCCCGACTTCACCGCCTGCATCGACGCCTGGTGGATCGAGCCGGTGCGGCACGGCACATTCCGCTTGGACCACCCGTTCCTGGAACTGCCGAATGTGATCGGCTCGCCGCACAACTCCGGCTCGGTGCCGGAATCGCGCGGCACCGGGCTGCGCCGCGCCCTCGCGAACTGCCGCCGGGTTCTGCGAGGCGAGGCGCCGCTGCATCTCGTTGCCGAGGACGATCGGTTGTGATCGTTCGCGCTACAGCGCGCGGCCGCCATCCACCACGATCTTCGTCCCGGTCGCCGCGCCGAGATGCGTGACACAGGCCATGATCGCGCTGGCGATTTCCTCGGGTTCGATCACGCGCCTGAGCGGCGCGGTCGCCATGATCTTGGCGATCTGCTCGCGTCCGCGTCCCGCCACGAAATCGGTCGCGACCGGGCCGGGCGAGACGCAGAGGAACCGCACATCGGGGCCAAGCGCGCGCGCCAGCGACATCGTCATGGTGTCGAGCGCCGCCTTCGAGGCGCCATAGGCGATGTTGCTGCCCTGGCCGTTGAACGCCGCGACCGAGGATACGTTGACCACGACCGAGGGTGCGCCGGCGCGCAGCAGCGGCAGCAGTGTGCGGATCACCGAGTACGGGCCGCGCGCGTTGGCGATCAGTACCTGATCGAAGAATGCCTCGTCCAGCGCGTCAAGGTCGGCGTGCGGGATCGGCCGCGTCATGCCGGCCGAGTTGACCAGCACGTCCACGCGCCCGAACGCATCGCGCAACTCGTCGCCCATGCGACGCACGGAGGCGACGTCCGTGAGTTCAAGCTGCAGGACACGATGCTCGCCGGCGGGCAACTCCGCAAGCAATGCCCGTGCGCGTTCCTCGCCGCGATTGTAGCAGATCGCCACCGTCGCTCCCGCCTCGGCCAACGATCGCACCGTCGCCGCGCCGATGCCGTTGCTGCCGCCGGTGACGACTGCGATTTTCCCCGTGAGATCCTGCGCGGCCATTGCCTGTTTCCCTACACCACGAGCCGGAACGTCTCGCCGTCGCGCACGATATGCCCGGCGGTCGCGCCCGCGAAATGCGTGCCGATCACCAGCACCGGCGCGCCGGCAAGCTGGCGGAACATCGACCACCGCGTCGCCTCGCCCTGCGCTGGATCGCTGTCCGCCGTCGAGGCCCATTCGGGGTGGCCGATCTGCACGGGATGGTGCAGGAAGTCCCCGGTAATCAGCGCCTCCTCGCCGCGCGAGACGATCCGCACGCTGACATGCCCCGGCGTATGGCCGATCGTCGGGATCAGGCTGATCTCGTCGGAGATGCGCGCGTCGGTCTCCACCAGATCGACGAGCCCCGCGTCATGCACCGGCTTGACGGAGTCGGCGATCACCGCCTGCATGTCCTCGCGCGTGCTCTGCGTGGTCCAGTGATGATACTCGACGCGCCCCATCAGGTAGCGCGCGTTCGGGAAGGTCGGCACCCAGCGGCCGCCCGCCAGCATCGTGTTCCAGCCGACGTGATCGACGTGGAGATGCGTGCATAGCACCGTGTCGATCGACCCGCGGGGGTAGCCGGCGGCGGCGATGTCGGACAGGAAACTCCCTTGGAGCTTGTTCCAGGTCGGGATGCGCCGCCCCTCCTTGTCGTTGCCGAGGCAGGTATCGACCACGATGCGCCGCGTCGGCGTCTCGACGATCAGCGCGTGGATGCTCATTCGGAGCCGGCCGTTCTCGTCGGCGAAATGCGGTTGCAGCCAGGACATCGGCAACACGGCCTCGGGCGTCGCCTGCGGCAGGATGAAGCGGCTGCCGCCGGTGACTTCGAGCTCGACGATCTTGGTGACCGTCACGTCGCCGATCTTCCACTTGAGCATGTGATCCCCGCGCCTCGCGTCCTGTGGCCTCACTTCGCGACGCGGCCGATTTCCTGTCAAGCCGGCCGTTGACGGGGCGGAGCCGGCGCACCTACCGTCGCGCGCGAGCGGAGGGAAGCGAGAGCAATGGCGGATGGCGAAAAATTCGACGTGATCGTGGTGGGCGCGGGCAATGCCGCGCTGTGCGCCGCCATCGCCGCCCGCGAGCAGGGTGCCTCCGTGGTCGTGCTGGAAAAGGCCTCCGTCGAGGAGCGCGGCGGCAACTCAACCTTCACTGCAGGCGGCTTCCGCTTCGTACATGACGGGCTAGACGATCTGCGCCAGGACGTGCTGGTCGATCTCTCGGAGGCGGAGGCTGCGCAGATCGTCCTGCCGCCGCTTTCGCAAGA
>DATIMU010000333.1:0-11655 GCA_035475015.1 Acetobacteraceae bacterium | reverse complement strand
GAGGCGCTGGAACTGGTCGGGCTATCGGGCTTCGCCGGCGCCTATCCGCACCAGCTCTCCGGCGGCATGGCGCAGCGCGCCGCCCTGGCGCGGGCGCTGGTCAACGACCCCAGCCTGCTGCTGCTCGACGAGCCGCTGGGCAAGCTCGACTCGATGACCCGCATCACCATGCAGGCGGAGATCGTCCGGCTGTGGCAGCGCGCCGGGTTCTCGGCGCTGCTGGTCACGCATGACGTGGAGGAGGCGCTGCTGCTGGCCAACCGGCTGGTCGTGCTGAGCGACCGGCCGGCACGCATCAAGGCGTTCGTGCCGGTGACGCTGCCCTACCCGCGCCATCGCGGTGATCCGCGACTGGCCGAACTGCGGCGCGAGGTGATGGGGCTGCTGGGATTGGAAGCGAGCTGGTGAGCGGCGATCCCGCCGCCCGGCATCGGTCGGGCGGCGGGAAGCCTGTCAGGCGGCGGTGTCGTCGGCCGCCGGCGCGTCGGGCGGGGTCGTGCGGCGGCGGCGCTCGGCCATGAACTCGTCGAACTCGGACTTGTCCTTGGCGCGGCGCAGGCGCTCCAGATACTCGACGAACTCGCGCTGCTCCTCCTCGAGGCGGCGGATCGTCTCGGTGCGGTAGTCGTCGAACGCCTGGTTGCCGCTGGGACGGGTCGCGTAACCCGACCAGCCGCCCCAATTCCAGCCGCAGCCGGACCGATGGCCCTGGTTTTGGCCCTGGTTCCACACCTGCCCGCCCCGGGCCGGCTGGTTGTACCAGCGGCCCGGCCCACCGTATCGCCAGGAGCGCAGCCGGCCGCTCAACGCCAGATAGATCAGGAATGCCACGCCGACGGGCCAGTACAGGATGAAGCCGAGGACCGTTGCCGCGATCCAGCCTCCCCTGCCGCCCATCTCGTCCATCCTAGCCGCGAGGGTCATCCAAGCCTCCGTGAATGTAAATCACATTCACATAAATATCCCCGCCCTCACGCTTGTTCAAGTCCTAACGACTGCAGATAGATCAGCAGCCCCGCTTCGAGCAGATCCTCGGGCGTCATCGGCAGCTTGCGACGCCCGCCATCGGCGCGCTCGACGAACAGCGAGGCGATGCCGTGCGCCAGCGCCCAGATATGCAGCGCCACCATCAGCGGCGGCGGCCGCGTGCCCTTGCGTTGCAGGCCGCAGGCGACCTCCGCCGCGCGGCGCAGCACCGCGAAGGCCTGATCGGAGGCGACCAGCAGCGCGGGATCGGCGTCCGGCGGCAGGCCGGAATCGAACATCGCCGCGTAGGAGGCGGGCTCGCGGCGGGCGAAGCGGAGATAGGCTTTCCCGCAATTCTCGATGGCCGTCACCGGGTCCGGCTTGCCCTGGTTCCACGCGGCGTCGAGTTCGCCGGCGAATCGCTCGAAGCCGCGCCGGGCGATCTCGGCGACCAATGCGTTGCGGTCGCGGAAGTGCCGGTAGGGTGCGGCCGGGCTGACCCCGGCGGCGCGCGCGACCTCGGCGAAGGAGAAGCCCGCCGGCCCGCTCTCGGCGATCAGGCGCAGCGCGGTCTCGATCAGCGCCTCGCGCAGATTGCCGTGGTGATAGCTGTCACGCCCAGGGCCGTGCTGGCGTCGGTCGAACCTCATGGCGCATCTGATTACACCATAAGCCGCCGAGCACGACGGGCCTCCCGCGCATCGTCGACCCGCAACGGCAGGATGGCGAGCAGCCCGAGGGTCGCGGTTGCCAGGGCGAACACGATGCCCCAGCGATAGCTGTCGGTGGCATCGACGATCCATCCCGCGAGCAATGGCCCGAGGCTCGCGGAAATGCCCGACGCGGTGAAGAAGATGCCGAGGATCGCCCCGAGGTTGGGCAGCCCGAAGAACTCGATCAGCACCGCCGGCATCAGCGAGATGCGGATGCCGTAGCCCAGCCCGAGCAGGATCGCGAACACCACCTGCCAGTGATAGGCGCTGACCGTGAGCCAGATCAGATAGCTCGCCGCCATGATGAGGACCGATCCCTTGAACAGGCGCAGCATCCCGACCCGCTCGCTGAGGGCGCCGATGCCGACGCGGCCGAGGATGCCCATGCCGCCCAGCAGCGAGAGCAGCGCCGACGCCGCCACGTCGCTCGCGCCGTGGCTCACGGCGAAGGCCGGCAGGAACACGAACGGCACGAACAGGGCGGTCGTCGCCAGCACCCATGAGGCGTACAGCATGATGAACGCGCGGGAGCGCACGACGCCGGCGAGCGAACGCTTGGCCCCGGCGGAGCCGAGCGGCGGCGGACGCACGACGATCGCGCAGCCGGCCAGCAGCGCCGCGCAGGCCATGCCCAGGACGAGGTCGGTCGCCCGCCAGCCGTACCGCTCGATCATCCAGGCGGCCAGCGGCGGCATCAGCAACGTGCCGCATCCGGTGCCGGCGGCGGCGATCCCGAGTGCCGTGTTGCGCCGCCGGACGAACCAGCCGCCGATGATCGCGAGGGTCGGCACATAGACGCAGGCCGACCCGACGCCGACGCCGATCCCGTAGGTGAGATAGCCCACCCAGACCTTCCCGATGAACGCGGTCAGCACGAGGCCGACCCCCATCGTCGCGGCGCCGACGCCGACGATGAGGCGCGGCCCGAAGCGGTCGCTCACGTGGCCGGTCACCGAGCCGAGCAGGTAGAAGATCAGGCCGGTGATCGAGAAGAACGCGGAGGTCGCCGCCCGGCCGGCGCCGAATTCGGCGGCGATCGGCTTGAAGAAGACGCCGAAGCTGTAGGTCACGCCGAACACGACGAAACCGACCACGAAGGCGGCCCCCACCATCACCCAGGCGCGCCAGCCGTCCGGCGCGTCGGCGGGCGCACGGCGCGAGGCGGCCTCAGAGCACGTCGTGGACTTTTCGAGCATGAGGCGACCCCGTTGACGGGCCGCAGGGTAGGAACCCCGGTGGGCCGAAACAGTCCGATCCTTGCTTTCGCTCGTCCCTCGACGCGGCCGGGAAGATCTTGAAACCACTGGCTCCGGTGGCCAGATCAGGGGCGTCCGAGATGCCCGACCGGGGTCTCGGGGCCTGACCAGGGCCGGCCCATCCGGGCGGCCCGAACGCAACCTTGCTCCTGCAGGAGGTTCCACCGTGACCAATCGCGATTTCGCACCGCTTTTCCGTACCGCCATCGGCTTCGACCGCCTCGCGCGCCTGATGGACAGCGCGGCTTCCGCCGCCGAGGCGCCGACCTACCCGCCCTACAACATCGAGAAGACCGGCGAGGACTCCTACCGCCTGACGATGGCGGTGGCCGGGTTCAGCCCCGAGGATCTCGACGTGACGGTGAAGGACAACACCCTGTTCGTCACCGGCCGGGTCCAGGACACGGCCGACAAGGCGGAGATCCTCTATCGCGGCATCGCCGGACGCGCCTTCGAGCGCCGCTTCGCGCTGGCCGACCACATCGTCGTCGAGGGCGCCGACGTGCGCAACGGATTGCTGCACGTCGGTCTCAGGCGGGTGGTGCCGGAGGCATTGAAGCCGCGTCGCATCCAGATCGGCACCGGCTCGCCGGCCGCGATCGCCAATGATGCGGGCGGCACGTCCCAGGCCGCGTAAGCGGCGATAAGGCGAATGAAAGGGGCCGGGCGACCGGCCCCTTTTTCATGTGCCGTCGACCGTCAGCCGGGCTTGGCGCGGAACACCGCGTCGGCCGCGCTGCGATGGCCCTGCTTGCGGGCGATGTCCGCCTCGACCCTGGCGATCTCGGCCTTGAGCTCGCCGATATAGGCGTGCAGTTCCTCGACCCCGAGCGAATCGAGCAGCAGCTTCTCCAGCCGGGCGCGCGGACGCGGCGGGGCGTCGTCCTCCAGGGCCATGTGGTTCTCCTGCGTTTTGCAGGCGCAGCATAATCCCGGCGGGCGCTCTTGACCCACCCCCAACCACAAGTCATATCCCGGTTTTGCCCGTGCCGACGGGCGCGCCGTCTTGTGCAGCGCCGCTCGGGCTGAAGGTGACACGCCATGACCCTGCCGTTGATGCCGAAAGCCACCGCCGTGTGGCTGATCGAGAAAACCGCCCTCACCTTCACGCAGATCGCCGATTTCTGTGGGATGCATCCGCTCGAGGTCCAGGCCATCGCCGACGGCGAGGTCGCCCAAGGCATCGTCGGCTACGACCCGGTGGCCAACGGCCAGCTGACGATGGCCGAGATCCATCGCTGCGAGGCCGATACCAACGCACGGTTGCGCCTGCTGCCGAGCAACAACCCATTGCCGAAGCGTTCGCGCGGCGCCCGCTACACGCCCGTCGCCAAGCGCAACGACCGGCCGGACGCGATCGCCTTCCTGCTGCGCACCTTCCCGCAACTGTCGGAGGCGCAGGTCGGCAAGCTGCTGGGCACCACGAAGGACACCATCCAGAAGGTCCGCGAGCGCACCCATTGGAACAGCGCCAACATCAAGCCGCGCGATCCGGTAATCCTGGGGCTGTGCAGCCAGACCGACCTGAACGCGGCGGTGATGCAGGCCAACGAGCGGCTGACCCGCGAGGGGCACGCGGTTCCCCAGTCGCCCCCGCCGGAAGCGGACGAGGCGGCCTGATCGGGGCTTCGGGCTGGCCCGATCGGCCTTACGCGAACAGCGGCGAGCCCGCTCCGCCCGCCGCCATCGCAAACGGCTGAACCGTCAATCGTTATGGTTTCGGAGACGTTCCATCTCGTCCTTGAGGCGCAGTTTCTCGAGTTTCAGTCGCGTCAGCGATTCGGTGTCGGGTCGCGGTCGCTGGTCCTCGTCGGCGATCCGCGTCTCGAGGAAGGCGTGGCGCTCCCTCAGCGCCTCGAGATGCGACTGCAGGCTCATGATGCCTCCATTGCCAGTGTGTCTCATGCCGGCTTGCCGGCCGGCGACGCCCACGGCAGCAAAGCCGTGACGCCGAACGGTAACGCGGCGGCGGGGTATCGCGCCAGACGATTCCCGTTCAAGGAACCGCGCGCCGGAGCGCGGGCAAGTGCATGATTATGCTATGAAGCCGCCATGCTGACCGACCGGGATTCCCTGCTGCGCAAATTGCACGAGTTGCGGAGCGAGCACCGCGATCTCGACACGGTGATCGCCCGGCTCGCCGACCAGGGCTCGATCGACCAGATCAACCTGCAGCGCCTCAAGAAGCGCAAGCTGATGCTGAAGGACGAGATTTCCTGGCTGGAGAGCCGGCTGATCCCGGACAGCATCGCCTGAGATGGCGCCCGACGAAACGCCGCTGATCGGCCTCATCATGGGCAGCCAGTCGGACTGGCCGACCCTGCGGCACGCCGCCGAATTGCTCGCGGAGCTGACGGTGCCGCACGAGGCCCGCATCATCTCGGCGCACCGCACGCCCGACCGCTTGGCCGCCTACGCCAAATCCGCCCGCGAGCGGGGGCTCCGCGTCATCATCGCCGCCGCCGGCGGGGCGGCGCATCTGCCCGGCATGTGCGCCGCCTGGACCGCGCTGCCCGTCCTCGGCGTCCCGATCGCGTCCCGGCAGCTCAAGGGCTTGGACAGTCTGCTCTCCATCGTGCAGATGCCGGCGGGCATTCCGGTGGGCACCTTGGCGATCGGCCGGGCGGGGGCGGTCAACGCCGCCCTGCTCGCCGCCGCGATCCTGGCGATCACCGATCGCGCGCTGGCGGAACGGCTCGACGCCTTCCGCGCCGCACAGACCGAGCGCGTCCCCGAGACGCCCACCGACCAGCCCGACCCGGCATGATTTTTCCCCTGGCTCCGAACGCGACGATCGGCATCGTCGGCGGCGGTCAGCTCGGCCGCATGTCGGCGCTGGCGGCGGCGCGGCTGGGCTATCGCTGCCACATCCTCACGCCCGAGGAGGACAGCCCGGCCGCGCAGGTCTCCGCCGGCGTCACCCTGGGCGAGTATGAGGACGCCGCGACGCTGCGCGCCTTCGCCGCCTCGGTCGACGTGATTACCTTCGAGTTCGAGAATATCAGCGCGGAAGGGCTCGATCTTCTGGCATCCCTCAAGCCGGTCCGGCCCTCGCCCACGGTCCTGCGGATCAGCCAGGACCGGATCGCGGAAAAGAGTTTTCTCAACGGCGCCGGCGCCCGCACCGCTCCCTGGTCGCCGGTCGAGACGCTCGCGGAGCTGCGGGACGCGGCGGCACGGCACGGCCTGCCGGCGATCCTCAAGACGACGCGGCTGGGCTATGACGGCAAGGGCCAGGCGTTCCTGCGCGACCCCGCGGAACTCGCGCCGGCCTTCGCCGAATTATGCCCGAAGCCATTGATCCTGGAGGGTTTCGTCGATTTCGCCCAGGAGATCAGCGTGATCGTCGCGCGCGGCGCGGATGGCGCGGTGACCGCGTTTGACGCGGTCGAGAACCGGCATCGCGACCACATCCTCGACCTCACGCTGGCCCCCGCGCAGATCCCCGACGAGATCGCCACCGAGGCCCGGGCCGTCGCGATCCGCGTCGCCGTGGCGCTCGAACTCGTCGGCCTGCTGGCGGTCGAGATGTTCGTCGACAGCGCCGGCCGCGTGCTGGTCAACGAGATCGCGCCACGGCCGCACAATTCCGGCCACTGGACCATCGACGCCTGCCCGGCCAGCCAGTTCGAGATGCACATTCGCGCCGTCGCCGGCCTGCCGTTGCCGCGCGCCACGCGGCATTCGGACGCGGTGATGAAGAACCTGGTCGGGCCGGAGGAGACCGCGCTGTGGCCGGCGCTGCTCGCCGCCCCCGGACTGATCCCGCATCTCTACGGCAAGGCGGAAGCCCGCGAGGGGCGCAAGATGGGCCACGTCACCCGGCTGTTCCCGAAGGGCGCGCTGCCCGGCCCGTTCGGCATCGCCGCCGCCCTCGGGCCGGCCGCGCCCGCCCCGGCTTAGGCGGTCAGCACGCCCGACACAGCGCACACGCAGCGCTCGAACACGCGGAGGTCCGTCCAGCGGTCGGCGTGGGGACAATCCTCGACGACCAACTCACCGCCGCTGTCGATAATCCCGCCTTCGATCATCAGATTGTCGAACAGGCCGAACGCCTCGATCGCCATGCCCTCGGCATCGCTCGTGATGCCCTGGCGGGGCAAGCCGAGGCAGTCGAGGGTGCGCTCGACGAACGGCAGCGCCGTCGTCGCGTAGCCGAACACCGGGCGGCCGAGGGCGCGCATGAAGCCGATCTCGTAGACCGTGCCGGGGTCGGCGGAGGGGCCGCGAAACGGCGTCAAATTGGCGATCACCGCGTTGCTGCCCCGGATATGGGCCTCGTTGCGCAGCGCGATCCGCCGCCATTCCGGCAGGGCGGACCACGCCGCCGGCTCGCCCGGCAGCGGATCGAGCGGCGTCACGGCGGCGAGGCCCTGCCGCGCGCAGATCGCCTTCTTGCGCGCGAGCCAGGCGTCGGCGTCGGGCAGGAAAACATCCGGCCCCGCGAGATAGACGCGCGTTGCCTTCATGCGAGAATCCGCTCCATGCGGCGTGCATACGACAAACCGGCCGTCATCGCGGTAGCATCCTTTTCGACGGCGGGAGAATTCCGATGCTCACGATCGACCAGAGCTATGACGGGCGCAGCGTCGACATGGCGGTCGGCCAGGTGATCGAGTTGCGGCTGCCGGCCAATCCGAGCACCGGGTTCAGCTGGAGCGTCGAGGCGGCAGGCGGCCCCGCCTGTGCCGTCGAGGAAGGCCCCGCCGCACCGCCCGGCCGCGTGCCCGGGCAGGGCGGCGAGCACGCCTGGCATATCCGGGGGGTGCAGCTCGGTGACTGCCACATCGCGCTGGCCTACCGGCGGCCCTGGGAAGCGGCCGCCAGCCCGGCGCGGGCGTTCAGGCTCGACATTCGCGTCACCCCCTGAGCGGACGCGGTCAGGCAACGAGGCGCAGCGTCCAGAAGTCGCTCGCGAGCGAGCGGGAGATCAGGTACGCGTACGGCATCGTGAAATAGCCCGCCATGCCCCAGCCCGGCCCCCACGAGTTGCGCAGGATGAAGCGCTGCTTGCTGTCGTCGTAGCCGACCGCCAGGACGGCATGGCCGCCGAGCACGGTCTCGTGCTGCAGGTCCGGCATCGGCACCACGCCGGTCTGCGCGACCTGTTGGCTCTCGAAGCTGGTGTAGACGGTGAACCCGACGACGAAGGGGAAACCCGCCGCCAGGCAGCCGCGCATCTGCGTCAGATCCTGCACCACGCGGCTGTAGCTGGTGGCGCGATGCTTCTTGGCGTCGGTGAAGGCCTTGGTCGGGGGACGCTCGGCGAAAGTGTCGATCACGTAGGGCCAGTCGGACTCCGGCGGCACGCCGAGCTTGTTGACCACCTTGATCCCGTCGCGGATGCGCGCGCCGGAATCGGTGCCCGGGGTGCCCTCGATCAGCCGCTCATTGTAGTAGATGAACAGCCGCGACGGCATCATGTCGGGCTTCTTCTCCTTGAGCAGATCGAACTCGAATGCGCCGGCGATCGCGTTGGCGGTGCAACTCCCAAGGTCTCCCTGGTCGTAGACCGTCTTGGGACATTGCGGACGCAAATCGACCTTGCCGGGCAGCTTCGCCACGACCGCCATCGGCGCGGCGAAGAGATGGTCCCGCGAGTCCGGCATGTCGGGCATCCAGCCGAATTTCTTCACTTTGCGGATGGTGAGCTCGCCGGTTCTGGGCATGGGGCTAATCCTCCCTGGGAGCCCCGGGGCATGGCACCGGGGCGCGGTTATGCGGCGCCGGACCTGCGGACGATTGCTGTTGATTGATTACAAGCGTTAACATCTCGCGCCACCGAATGCAATTCATTTCGCCATCACACTGGCGAGCGGTCGGCCGGAACGAGAGACGCTGGATCAGTTCGTCGGCACGTTGGAGGTTCCGCCCGTCGTCGGCGCGGGGGTGGGCGCGGGCGCCGGCGCGGCGGGCGCGGTCGTGGGAGCCGATGGCGCGGGCGCCGGGGCGGAGCGGGCTGGCGCGGAGGCGGGCGGCGGCGTGTCGAGGATGGAGGTGCTCACCGAGGTGCCGCGGCTGAGCAACGCGAGCACCAGCGAGAGCACCATGAAGATGGTCGCCAGGATGGCCGTCGTGCGGGTCAGCAGGTTGGCGGTGCCCCGGCCGGTCATGAACGAGCCCATGCCTTGCGAGCTGCCGATGCCGAGCCCGCCGCCCTCGCTGCGCTGGATCAGCACGACGCCGATCAGCGCGAGCGTGACGAACAGGTGGATGATCAGCAGGACGGTGGTCATGAAGCGCTTTCGGCCGGTGCGAGCCGGCTTCTAGACCGGAGCCGCCTAATTTGAAAGCGTGGCGGTTGTGGCGCCGGACGGGCGGACCATGGCGCCCCGGGCGATCCCGAGGAAATCCTCGGCCTTCAGGCTGGCGCCGCCGACCAGCGCGCCGCCGACATGCGGCACGGCGAGCAGCGGGCCGGCATTGGCCGGCTTGACCGAGCCGCCATAGAGGATACGGACGGCCCCGCCGTCCTCCTCGCCGAACTGGCGCACCAGCTCCTCGCGGATGAAGGCGTGCATGGTGGCGATTTCGGCCTCGGTGGGGGTGCGGCCGGTGCCGATCGCCCAGACCGGCTCGTAGGCGACCACGCCCTTGAAGCCCTTCGGCAGGCTGCCGGAGATCTGCCAGCCGACCACCTCGGTCTCCTGCCCGCCGGCGCGCTGCTCCTCGGTCTCGCCGACGCAGACGATCGGGGTGAGGCCCGCGCCGATCGCCGCCTCGACCTTCTCGCGCACCAATTCGTCGATCTCGCCGTGGTTCTGCCGCCGCTCGGAATGGCCGAGGATGACCCAGGTGGCTCCGGCATCGGCCAGCATGGCGGCAGAGACGTCGCCGGTGTGGGCGCCCTGCCCCTGGGCGTGGCAATCCTGCCCGCCGACGGCCACCGGCGAGCCCGCCAGGATGCGCGCGACCGCGGCGACCTGGGTAAACGGCGGGCAGACCAGCAGGTCGCAGGCTAGCCCGGTCGCGCCCGTCCGCATTGCCCCGGCCTTGATGCCCTCGGCCAGCGCCGCCGAGTCGGCCGTCAGCCCGTGCATCTTCCAGTTCCCGGCGATCAGCTGGCGCATTCCATTCCCCTCGTGCGTGTGATTGGCGGCTGAGCTAGCGCGGGCCGCCCGAGCCGACAATCCCGATGGGAGAGTATGCCGGCCCGGCCGGGGAAGTGCGCTGGAAAACGCCGGGCACCGCCCCTATGGTGCGCCGCCGCAGGACACCGAACGGGACCGCCTGATGATTACCGCCATGCGCCGCTATCTCGATACGTGGATCGTCCGCGGCCTGTTCGTCGTGCTGGTGGTCGCCTTCGCCATGTGGGGGATCGGCGACGTGCTGCGCAATGTCGGCACCGAGACCTGGGTGGCCAAGGTGGGCGGCACGGCGATCGAGGGTCCGCAGGTCCAGGAGGCGTTCCGCCAGCAGCTTGCCCAGGTGTCGAAGATCCTCGGCGACAAGGAGCCCACGCCCGATATTCGCCGCTCGGTCGCCAGCCAGGCGCTCGACCGGCTGATCGCGCAGGCGCTGCTGGCGCAGGAGGCGCGCAGCCTGCACATCGGCGTGCCGAACGACGCCGTGCGCCAGGCGGTCTATCAGCTCCCCGCCTTCCGCGGCCCCAACGGAGAGTTCGACCGCACCCGATTCGAGCAGGTGCTGCGCAACAACGGCATGAACGAGCAGCATTTCCTCGAGCTGATGCGGACCGACCTCAGCCAGCGGCAACTGCTGGAGGCGGTGCGGTCCGGCGCGGTGCCGGCTGACGTGCTGACCCGCGCGGTGTTCGACTTCGAGGGCGAGAAGCGCGCCGCCGACATGGCCGAGCTGCCCTTCGCCGACGCCAAGCCGCCGGCCGAACCGTCCGAGGACGTGCTGAAGCGGTGGTACGACAACCACCCTGACGCCTATCGCACCCCGGAATACCGGCGGATCAAGCTGGTGATCCTGTCGCCGCAGACCTTGGCCAAGGACATCAAGGTGACGGACGAGGATCTGCACGCGGAATACGACGCGCGCCGGGCCGACTACGTCACGCCCGAGAAGCGCTCCGCCGAGGTGATCTCGGCCCCCGACGAGGCCCACGCCAAGCAGCTCGCTGCCGCGTGGAAGGCGGGGGCGGACTGGGCCAAGATGCAGCAGGAGGCGCAGGCCGCCGGCGGCTCGGGGGTCGCGCTGACGGACGCGAAGGAGGCCGAATTCCCCTCGCCCGAGCTCGGAAAGGCGGTGTTCGCTGCCGCGCCGGACACGGTGGGCGAGCCGATCCACAGCCCGCTCGGCTGGAACGTGGTGCGCGTCACCAAGGTGACGCCGGGCAGCGAGCGCAGCTTCGACCAGGTGAAGGACGAGCTGCGTGACCGGGTGCTGGCCGAGAAGGCCACCGACCTGATGTATGACCGCGCCAACAAGGTGGACAACATCCTCGGCAGCGGCACCGGCCTCGACCAGCTGCCAACCGATCTCGGCCTCGGCGCGGTGACCGGCACGCTGGACGCCGAGGGCAACACGCCGCAGGGCCAGCCGGCGCCGATCCCCGGGCCATCCGAGCTGCGCTCGGCGATCGCCACGGCGGCGTTCCAGGCGCAGAAGGGCGACCCGCCGCATCTCGTCGAGGTGCCGACGCCCTCGACCGGCGGCTCCTCCTATTACGCTTTGGAACTCGACGACATCACGCCGGCGGCGGAGAAGCCGCTCGACACGGTGAAGGACCAGGTGAAGGCGGATTGGAC
>DATIMU010000332.1:0-3041 GCA_035475015.1 Acetobacteraceae bacterium | reverse complement strand
CGGGATCGGGCTGCGACAAGGTGTTGCGCAAGCGGGATAGAAGCTGGAGCAGCGGCGCGGCAGCGAGGGCGAGCGGCGTGCCGCCGACACGCACCACCTCCGGCCCCAGACCCACCGGCACGGGCGCGGCCATCGGCGGCGCGGTCGGCTCGCGGGGCGGAGCGGCGGGTGCTGCGGGCCGACGGCCGCCCGGCGCGGGCCGGATTACCGTGCGGTCGTTGTCGTCCGGTTCGGCGAATGGGTTGTCGCTGGCCATGTCTCCCAACTCCGACCGCTAGCCGCGGATCGCCCAGAGTTCCATGCGCAAATTCGGAAAATCCCCCGACACATGGATCGCGAAGCCGCCCGAGGATTGCATCTGCTGCCAATGCGGGCTGTTGCGGTCGAGCTCGAAATAGGACGCGCCGGCATAGAACGGGATCTGTCGGGGCGCCACCGGCAGCGGCCGCACCGCGATGCCCGGCAGGGCGACGTTGACCAGTTCGGTGATGTGCTCGACCGAGCCGATCTTGACCTGTGCCGGGAACAGCCGGCGCAACGTCTCGCTCGGCACGTCCGCCTGCACGGAAACCACGAAGCTGGTGCCGCGCAGGATGCCGCGATCGGTGATGAGCCCGACCCGCACGCCGTGCCGCCGCTCCTGCAGCGGGATCGACACCGCCGTCGTCTCCATCACCGCGGAGAGCGAGCGCCGCAGGTCGGCCACCACCGGAGCGAGGCTACGCTGCAGATCGTCGTGCCGGTACGCCGGATAGGCGTTGGGCCGCCGCGTCACCTCGGTAAACGTGGCGAACTCGCCGGCCATCTGCACCAGCGTCGAATACAGCTCCTCGGGGTGGACGTTGCCGGCGTCCGCCCAGTGGCTCAGCAGCTTCTCCCAGCGGTTGACCGATTGCAGCAGCAGGAAATCGGCGACCTCCGCGACGCCGCGCGAGCCCGGGGCGGTGAGCCGCGCGGCCAGCGCCTCGCCGCGCTGGTGCAGGATGCCGGACATTTCCGCCAATAGCCCGGCGAGCGGCGGGGCCGCCGAGCAGACCAGCGCGGGCGGTATCCAGCGGTCGTCGAGCGTGATGCGCCGATCGGCCGCGACCTCGGTGATGCGCCCGAGGCCGATGCAGAGATAGCCGGCGCGGTCCTCGGTCTCCAACATGTAGCGCAGCCTGAGCCGGCCGATCTGCAATTCCGCCGGCTCCGGCGAGACCGAGTGGGTGTCATACGCCTCGAAGCTCTTGAGCCCGTATCGCCCCTCGGTGGCGCCATCGGCCGCGACCTCGACGGCGCCGGGCTGGCGGATGGGTGCTGCGAGAAACACCAGCGCATTGCGGGCGTTGGCCGGCGCCTCCAGCGGCTCGGGGTGATCGGTCTCGCCAGGGATGACGAACGGCGTGCCGTCCTCGAACACGCCCGACGCCGAGGACAGCGCGAACCGCCCGGTGGCCAGCAGGTCACGGTCGATGGCGAACTCCGTCAGCCCCCACGGATGCGGGCGCAGCGCGCCGGTGCGGCCGCGGATCAGCTGCTCGAGCCAGCGGTCCTGCTGCTGGAAATGCTGCGCGCGGAGGAACATGCCCTCCTGCCAGATCACCCGGTTGGTCCACGTCATGCCGCGATACTCATTTGCTCGGGCCGAGATCGACCGACAGGCGGCCGATGGTGAGGGCGAGCTTGCTCGGACCGCTCGCCGCGACCGGCGCCGTCGCCCGCCATTTCGCGTGGTCGATGTCGCGGAACAGCACGACCACGCCGAGCGACTGCGTGCCCTTCTTGAGCTCGCGCTTGATGCTCTGCTTCTCCGAGGGCGACAGCACGAGTTCCTCGGAGGCCAGCACGTCCTGGCCCAAGGTCGCCGCCTCGCGCTCGACCAGCGCGAACACGTCGGCGCGCTCGAATTTCGCCGTCGAGGCGAGCTGGTAGAGATGCACCGCGACCGGCTCCGCCGTGCCTGATGGGCTGGGGTTCTGCTCGGCGCTGCCCTGCACCGTGAGATCAAGCATTGCGGGCGGTGGCGGCGACGAGCCACAGGCGGCCAGCGCCAAGGTGGACACCAGCGCCAGCACCCGCAGCCCGTTGCAGCCAGACGCTCTCATCGATCCCTGTCCCGTCCGGTGATGTCCGCGAGCGCCTTTTCGTAGGCCCGGGCAAAGCCCTTGCCGAACACGCTGTCGAAATCGTCCGACAAGCCGCGCGACACTTGCGCGTGCAACGCCTCGAAGGCGTCCCAGGCGCGCGACTTGCGGGCGCCGGGCAGCGGGATGCCACCGCCCTGCTCGGCGGCGGCGCGCAGCGCGTCGGGGGCAAAACGCGCGACCAGCGCGCGCACGGCACTCTGCATCGCCGCCATCGTGGCGAGCTCGTGCAGCCGCATGTCCTTAAGCGCGTCGGCGACCGCCTCCTCCGGGCTCACGTCGGTGCGCCGCCCAACGCCGATCAGGGCGGCGAGCGCGTCGTCGTCATCGGCGGAGAATTTCAGCGGATTGTTGCCGCGCGCGCGGATCATCGTCTGCTCGATGCGGAACTCGCTCTTCACCGCGGCCCGCGCGATCAGCGCGCTCCGGATGCCCGAGACGAGCGCCCGCAGCGCCGCGCCGAGCTGCTCCATGGTCCGCGCCGGATCGTCCGGCCGAGCGTCCGGCATCCCCGCCCCGCGCAGGAACGCCGCCAGCAGGTCCGCCTCGTTGGCGCTCGCCGGCGCGGCCGCTTGCGGCGTCCGCTGAGGGGCCGGCGCGGGCTCGATGGGCAGTTCCACGGGAGCCGGCCCCGGCGTCGCGAGATCGAGATGCCAGTCGTCCGGCAGCACCGATCGCGCCGGCGGGGTGCGGAAGGCGTCCGACACCGCCGGCGAGTGATTGGGCTGCGTCGGGCCGGAGAACCCCTGCTCCGGCTCGTCGGGCGCCAGCGGATCGAACTCGGGTGGCAACGTGATCGGCGGCGGTGCGAGGCCGGCGTCAAACGGGGGGTCGAACGGGCGATCGAGCGAGGCGCCGCCCGGATCGGCGCGGTAGCGCACCGGAGAGAGCGAGCCGAACGGGTCGTCGCCGAAC
>DATIMU010000331.1:0-2572 GCA_035475015.1 Acetobacteraceae bacterium | reverse complement strand
ATGCCGAGCGGATCGGCGTCTCGCTGTCCGACGAGTGGCAGCTGCATCCCGAGCAATCCACCAGCGCCATCGTCGTGCTGAACCCGCACGCCAAATACTTCTCGGTCTGATACTTCTCCGTCTGAGCGCTTCTCGGATCGGGGCGGCCTCTGCTACAGGCCGTCCACGATCAGAGGGATGATGGCTGGTGGCAGGCGGGCGGCGCATGGCGGGCCGCGCAGGACGGGCGTGATATGACGCGGGGCGAGCGGCTGGCGCTGGGCAGCATCGGCATCGGCAGCGTCGTGCTGGCGATCAAGGCGGCGGCGTGGTGGCTGACCGGCAGCGCCGCGATCTACTCGGACGCGCTGGAGAGCACCGTCAACGTCGCGGCGGCCCTCGTGACGCTGGTAGCGATCCGGCTCGCCGGCAAGCCGGCCGACGAGAATCACCCTTATGGCCACGATAAGGCGGAGTTCTTCGCCGCCGTCATCGAGGGCGTGCTGATCGTCGTCGCGGCGCTGATGATCTTCGAGCACGCCTGGAGCACGTTCCGCCACCCCGAACCGCTCAGCACGCCGGCGGCCGGCCTGGCGCTCAACGCCGTCGCGACAGTTATCAACGCGGTCTGGGCCGCCCTGCTGATCCGCACCGGGCGGCAGACCCGCTCGCCCGCCCTGATGGCCGACGGCAAGCACCTCGTCGCGGACGTGGTGACCTCGGTCGGCGTGATCGTCGGCGTCGGCCTGGCGGTGTTGACCGGCTATCTGATCCTCGACCCGCTACTGGCGGCCGCGACCGGGCTGCACGTACTCTGGTCGGGGACGACGATGATCTCGTCCTCGGTGGGCGGGCTGATGGACGCCGCCCCCGCGGCCGAGATCGTCGAGCGCATCCGCACCCTGGTCGGCACGCACGCACAGGGTGCCATCGAGGCGCATGATCTGCGCACCCGCCATGCCGGCAGGCTGACGTTCCTGGAGTTTCACCTCGTCGTACCGGGCGCCATGAGCGTCGCCGACGCGCATGAAATCTGCGATCGGATCGAGGCCGCGCTGAAGGCCGAGATGGAGCACCTGATGATAACCATCCACGTCGAGCCCGAGGGCAAGGCGAAGCACCAGGGCATCCTGGTCCTGTGACGCGGGTGGGTGGCGCGCTGCTGGCTCTCGTATTGCTGGCGGCGGCACCCGCGAACGCATATCGGCGCGTCGTCTCGCTTAATCTCTGCACCGACCAGATGCTCGTGCTGCTGGCACCGGAACAGGTCGCCGCCCTCTCGCCGCTGGCGCGCGACCCCGCGCTGTCTCTCGTCGCCGGGCAAGCAGCCGAGATGCCGACGACGCGCGCCTCGGCGGAGGCCGTGCTGCGACTGCACCCCGACCTGGTGCTGGCTGCGCCGTACGGGGCGCAGACCACGCTTGGGCTGCTGGAGGAGGAAGGGATCAAGGTCGTCCGCATCGATCTCCCGACCGATTTTGCCGGCATTCGCGCGCAAACCAGAAAGCTCGCCGCCCTGCTCGGCGTCCCGGCCCGTGGCGAGGCGCTGATCGCGGCGATGGATGCGAAGCTCGCCACGCTCAAGCCGCCCGCGCATCCGGTCCGCGCGCTGGCGTGGCAGCCGCGCGGCTACACGGCGGGACCGGGCAGCCTCGCCGACGCGGTGCTGAAGGCGGCCGGGCTGACCAATATCAGCACGGGGCGGCGGGTGGGGCTGGAGGCGCTTATCCGCTTGCACCCCGACCTGCTGGTGGTGCCCGCTCCGGCGCGATTCCCCTCGCTGGCGACCGAATTGCTCGATCATCCGGCGACACGAGACATCCCGCGCCGCTTCCTCCCGCCCGCGCTGACCATCTGCGCCGGACCGTGGACGGCGGACGCGGCCGTGATGCTCGACAGATGATGCGGGTACTGTGCCTGCTGACGGTGGCGCTGTTCGCCCTCGCGCTGCTGGTCGGCGATGCCGGGTTCGGCGTGCCGCACAGCCTGATCCTGTGGCAGATCCGGCTGCCCCGCGCCGTTCTCGCGGTGCTGGTCGGCGGTGGCCTCGGCCTGTCGGGGGCCGTGCTGCAAGGCGCGCTGCGCAACCCGCTGGCCGACCCCGGGCTGCTCGGCATCACCGGCACGGCCGGGCTCGGCGCGGTGATCGTCTTCTATTGGGGCATCGCGCGCGCCTTTCCGCCCGCGCTGCCGCTGGGCGGCCTGGCGGGGGCGGCGGTCGGCTGCGCGATGCTGCTCGGCTTCGCCGGGCGGGCGCCGTCGGGGCCGTCGCTGATCCTCGCCGGGGTCGCGCTATCCGCCATCGCCGGCGCGCTGCTCGCCCTCGCTTTGGTGCTGGCGCCCAATCCGTTCGCGCTCGCCGAGATCACCTTCTGGCTGATGGGCGGCCTCACCGACCGCTCGCTGCACCATATCGCCCTGGCCGCGCCGCCCATCCTGCTCGGCTCGGCCCTGCTGCTGCGGCTCGGGCGCGGCCTCGACGCGCTGAGCCTCGGGGAAGAAACCGCGCAGACGCTCGGCGTGCCGGTCGCCCGCACCTTGCGGCTGGCGGCGTTCGGCACCGCCCTCGCGGTCGGCGCGGGCACGGCGGTGG
>DATIMU010000330.1:0-4766 GCA_035475015.1 Acetobacteraceae bacterium | reverse complement strand
CTGCTTGCTCGCCGCGTCGTAGGCGTGGGCTTGCTCCAGCCAGGGGCGGTTCTCCTCCAGCGCCTCCGGCGTCAGGGTCGGGAAGAAGGTCAGCGGGTCGAAGAGCGGGTCCTCCTGCTCGATGATCCGGTGGATCGTCGCATCGCCGAAACTGAATCGGGTCGTCATGTGGCTCGCTCCCCTCTCCGCGCGCCTTCGCGTCGCGCTCCGCGCTGATCGTGCGGGCGGCGTAGGCTCACGGTCAACGCCATGCGCGCTCAACAGGCCGGCGTGCTGAGCTCGCCGATCCGTTCCGGGCTCGCCCGCTCCAATCCGAACACGTCGGGGAATTCGTCGAACAGGGGTCGGCCGCGCGGGATCACCGCCCGCATCTCGAGCGCGGCGCCGCAGCGCCGACAGATGAGCAGGGTCCAGCAATTGCGCCGGTCCCCCTTGTGGCCGCTCGGCTGCAGGCAGGCTGGGCAGCGCACCGTCCACGCATCGTCGGTAATCATCGGGCTCCGGCCGGTCGAATGTGCCGACGGGACCGTATGGCCCGGCCCGTGAGCCGTCAAATTACTCCGGCCATGCCAAACGAGGCAGGAAAGAACGATTTGACGAAAAATTAATGAAGATCGTATGACGTAAATTTAATCGCTATGGTGTGATCGAGTTGCTGTGAAAGGTCCGGAATAAACCAGAATGGTGCTAATCGAAGCGATCCAGTGGGGCGTTGTCTGGCTAGGAGCCGGGCTTCTCATCGTGCCCCTGTTCTGGATCAACACCGTGGAGTGCCCGGAGGCCGACTAGGCCGGCGAGGGCGCTCGATCGGAGGCTACCCGCCTGCCGAGACTATTTCGGATCGAGAGCCGGAATAGCCGCCCGGTGGGCCGCATGGCCGGCTGCCGGGATGCTGAAGGGCGACAGCCCAGCGGGCGGCCGAGCCATGATCTGCCGCAGCACTGTGTCGAGCTCGCCCGGCGCGAGCGGCTTGCGCAGCACGCGGGCCCGGCTGCCGTCCCGCCATCCCTCCGCGACCTCGCCGTAGCCGGTCGCGAAGATCAGCCGGACGCCGCGAGCGGCCAGGAGGTCGGCGGCGGGGTAGGATGGATTGCCTGCCAGGTTCACGTCGAGCACTGCGGCGTCGATCCGCTCCGTCCCCTCGATCAGCCGCAGCGCCTCGTGCAGCGTGCCGGCCGGACCGATCACCTCATAGCCGAGCCGGCGCAGCGTCGCCTCGAACTCCATCGCGACCACCGACTCATCCTCGATCACCAGGACCCGGGCGCCATTCCCCCTCGTGCCGCCGCCGCGCCCCTGCGTCTCGGCTCGCGTCCCGGACGGCTCGGGAAACTCCACTGGCTCGGCGCCGTCCGTGGGCAGCAGCCATTGCGCCGCGATGACCACCTCGCATCGCAGCCCCTCGGGCCGCCAGTCTCGTGTCACCGTGCCGCCGAGCTGCGAGCCGATCGTCGCGTCGATGAGCTTCGAGCCGAATCCTGTCATCCCGACCGACCCGACGCGTGGGCCGCCGCTCTCCTCCCAGGTCAAGCGCAGCGCGCCTCCCGGCAACACCGTCCAGCTGAGCTCCAGATGTCCACCCGGACATGACAGCGCCCCGAACTTCGCCGCGTTGGTGGCGAGTTCGTGCAGCACCATCGAGACCGGCTGCACCGCACCGGGTGCGAGCAACACCGGGGGGCCGCCCGACTCCGCGCCGTTCGACGCAAGGTAGGGTGCGAGTTCCGTCTCCGCGACCGACCGCAGCTCGGCCCCGACCCAGCGTTCTTCGGCGAGCAGCGTGTGCGCATGGGCAAGTGCCGCGATCCTGCCTTCCACCGCCTCGGCAAAGCGACGCGGGTCCTCGGCGCGGGTCAGCCGGATGACCGACAGCGCCACCGCGAGCACGTTCTTGGCGCGATGGTCAACCTCGGCAGCCAACCTTGACTGCCGCTGTTCCGCTTCGCGCTGTGCCGTAACGTCGCGGGCGATGGCGAGCTGCGCGGTCCGGCCGTCCGGCAGCCGCAGTGGTGCGGCGTGGGCCTCCATCCGCCGGCGGGCGCCGCGCAGTCCGACGATGGTGAACTCCCATCGCAGGGCCTCGCCAGCGCAGATGCGGGCGTGCTGCGCCTGCCAGGCCGCGAGGTCCTCCGGGGCGATCAGGTCGAACACCGAGCGGCCCTCGATGTCGCCCGGCACCTCCGCCTCGATCATGCCGATCCCCGCCGGGTTCATCCGCAGCAAGGTTCCGTCCGGCGCCACGACCTTGATGCATTCCGGTGTGGTCTCGAAGACGGCGCGCAGCCGCGCCTCACTGTCAGCGAGCGCCGCCTCGGTCGCCACGCGCCCGCTGATGTCGACCAGCACGTTGAGGGCGCCGATGGTCGTGCCGGCCGCATCGCGCAGCGGCGTCGGGTAGGCGGCGAACGGGACGCGCGTGCCGTCCGGCCGCTCGGCCACCGCCTCGCCGCCGTGCACCGCCCGCGCCTCGCGCACCGCCACCGCCATGGGACACTCGTCGTGGCGCATCGGCGCGCCGTCGGGCCAATAGAGCCGCCATGAGCCGCAGAACCGCGCGTCCCCGAGCACCGGGCGGCAGCCCCAGAGCTCGGCCGCGGCCTCGTTGAAGTAGCTGATCCTTCCAGCGATGTCCGTGATGTAGACTGCGACGCCGAGCGCATCGAGCACCGCATGGTCCGGTTCCGCGCGGGGGTCGAGCATCGCCTCCTGTCCGGCCTGACCGCCACCGAGTTCGGCGCGGAAGCTGCGCAATGCCGCCCGCGCCGCCGCCGCCCAGCGCCACGGCGTTCTCGGCCGGGCAGCTCGCCTGACGGCGTGGTTCAAGCCCAATCGGGGAGATCCTTGGATGGTCGGCGTCTATCCGGCAAGTCGAAGCGCGTGCCTCCAAACAGAGCGTGCGGACTATAGTCAGGACAACGCCGCACCGTCACGCGCCGACTAACACAAGGCGGTGACAGGGCGGCTTTCTCCAGGAACACTGTCGAGATCGACACGGGAAGGAAATCGACATGCCGCTTACCGGCACCAAGGTCATCGAAGCCTGCTCCAATCTCGCGGGTCCGGTCACCGGCACCATCTTCGGCGACCTCGGGGCCGACGTCATCAAGATCGAGAAGCCGAACGGCGGCGACGATGCGCGCGGCTGGGCGCCGCCCTACTGGAACGGCCTCGGCGCCAGCTTCCAGGCGATCAACCGCAACAAGCGTTCGGTGGCACTCGACCTCAAGTGCCCCGAGCACGTCGCCGCCCTCAAGCGCCTCGTCGCGGAGGCGGACGTGTTCGTCCACAACATGCGCCCGGGTGCCGCCGAAGGGATCGGCCTCGGCGGCGCGGATGCGCTGGCGCTCAACCCGCGCCTGATCTACTGCGCGATCGGCGCCTATGGGTCGAAAGGGCCGTGGCGCGGCTGGAGCGCCTATGACGGGCTCGCCCAAGCGCTGTCCTCGCAAATGAGCAGCAACGGCGAGCCCGACAGTGGCCCGCTGCTGGTGCCGGGCGGCATCGTCGACAAGGGCGCCGGTATGTGGGCGGCGATCGCGACACTCGGCGCCCTGCTACGCCGCGCGCGGACCGGGGAGGGGGCGGTGGTCGAGACCTCGCTGCTGGAGACCTCGTTGTTCTGGCGTGACGGCGGCTTCGCGAATTATCAGGCGACCGGCCGCGTTGCCCCCCGTGCCGGCAACGCCGCCGCGACCATCGTGCCCTACGGCGTGTTCCCCACCGGCAGCGGACCCATGATGATCGGCTGCGCCGGCGACGCGCTGTTCGGCGGCCTCGCCCGTCTGCTCGGCCGGCCGGAATGGATCGAGGACCCGCGCTTCGCCAGCAACCCCGCGCGCATCGCCAACCGCGACGTGCTGATCCCGCTGATCGAGGCGGTGCTCGCCACAAGGCCGCGCGACGAATGGGTGGACCTGCTCGGGGCCAACCGCATCCCCTGCGCGCCCATCCTGGACGTCGCCGAGGCCTTGATGCACCCGCAAATCCGGGCACTCGGCATCTTCCAATCTTCACCAAACACCGATATGCCCCTCGTCTCCGCCCCTTGGACCATCGACGGCGTCCGTCCCGCGATCCGCCGGCCCGCCCCCGCGCTCGGGGAGGACAACAAGGCAGTGCTGGGCGAGGGCTGAGGGCCAGCTCGGCCTGACCGGCTAAGGCCCGCGGAGGACAAGGTTTCCGCGCCCTACTCCGGCAGGCCACCCAGCCGCAGCCCCTCGGCGAAGCGTGCCAAATCCGCCGGGCGGAGCAGGGGAGAGCGCCGGATGGCCTCGGCGATGCAGAATTCCGGCTCCAGCGAAAGCAGCCGCGAACGTACCTCTACCGCTTCGGCCATGCGTCCAAGATGGCCCAGCGAAGACAACAGCGCTTTCCAGCTCGACGAGAAGCCCGGCTTGAGCTGCGCCGTCAGCCGCCCCAGCAGGGCTGCACGCTCGTACTCGCCGAGCAGCAGATGCGGCATCATCAGCGCCATGTCGAAGAAGAAGGCGTGCGGGTCGAACGGCGACAGCCGACGCGCCCGCTCGATCCGGCGGATCGCCTCGATGTGCTCGCCGCGATAGCAATGCGCCAGCCCCGACATCATCCAGGCCAGCGGCAGTGCCGGATTGAGCGCCAGCGCCCGTTCGTGCAGCGCCAACGCCTCGTCCGCCTGCCGGTCGAGGAAGCTGCGCACATGCCCCGCGATGGTCAGTGCACGGGCGTCCGAGGGGTCGAGCGTCACTGCCCGCTCGGCCAGCTCCCCGGCGCGCGTCATCGCCGCACCC
>DATIMU010000329.1:0-2361 GCA_035475015.1 Acetobacteraceae bacterium | reverse complement strand
CTACACACTCGCGGTGGACCGCGCCGAAACCGAGCTCGCCGAGCTCTACGACCCGCTGCACCCCGCCGTGCTGCGGCTCGTGCAATTCGCCACCGAGGCGGCGCTCAGGATGCGGATGCCCGTATCGGTGTGCGGCGAGATTGCCGCCAACCCGCGCCTCACCCCGCTGCTGCTCGGGCTCGGCCTGCGCAGCTTCAGCATGAACGCGGGCGCCGTGCCGCGCGTGAAGCAGGCGGTGCGCGCCGTCGAGATCGACGCCTGCGCCCGCTTCGCCCGCCGCGTGATGGAGCAATCCGACCCCGCCGCCATCCGCGACCTGGTGATGACCTTCGGGCGCACGACCCCAGACTGAATCGCAGGGGACTGAATCGCAGGCGGAAACATCACTTCGCGATGTATCCATATCGGGATCGTCGCGTTAGGGTTGGCATCCCGGTTCTTGCGGGCGCAGCCCCGTCGTGAAGCGGATGGGGAACGTCACAAGAAAGCAGGTCCAAAATGGCCGCGGATGTCCTGTCGACCGGCGGCGCCGGCCGAATCGCCGCCCGGATCGACCGCCTGCCCTTGACCTGGGCGCAGTGGCGGCTGGCCCTCATCAGCCAGGTCTTCTGGGGCGTCATCATCGCCGCCGACGGTATTCCGGCGAAGGTCTACCCGTTCGTCTGGATGCCGCGGCACGCCTTCGGCATGGCGGCGTTCTCCGTCCTGCTCGCGATCCAGTTCGGCGTCGGCATCCTGGTCGGCGAATATCTCATCGGCATGGTGGCCGACCGCTGGGGGCGCCGGACGGCCCTGCTGCTCTCCACCCTGGTCATCGCCTTGCTGATGTGGCCCACCGCCTTCACCGACGACATCGGCCTCTTGATGCTGTTCTTCGGCCTCTCCGCCCTCGGGTTGGGCGGCGTGCTGTCCACCAACGTCGTCTACATGGGCGAGATCATTCCGCCGCGCGAGCGCGGGCGGGTCATGCTGGGCTCCCAGGTGCTCGCCATCGCGGTGTTCGGCCTGCTCAGCAACGTCCCGGCGATCCTGTGGATTCCCGGCCATTACCAGCTGTTCATCGCCTTCTACTGCATCGTCTCGCTCGTCGTGCTGGTGCCGCTGGCGCTGTGGGGGATGCCGGAATCGCCGCGCTGGCTCGAAGCGCACGGCCGGCACGAGGAGGCCGAGCGCGTCACCGCCCGGCTCGAGGCGGAATGCCTGCGCCGCTCCGGCCTCGCCAGCCTGCCCGAGCCCGACTACGCGAAATACGCCGTCGCGGTGCAGACCCATGTGCCGGTGCGCGAGCTCCTGCGCGGCAAGTACGGCCGCCGCACCCTCATCCTGCTGGCCGCCTGGATTCTCGGCTACAGCGGCATGATCTACGGCTTCGGCGGCTACGAGGCGCTGTTGTTCAAGGGCTACGGCTTCAGTTCCGCCGAGACCTTCGGGATCATCCTCGTCTCGTCCACCTTCGGCGGCGGCATCGGCTTGGCGATCTGCGCCCTGATCGGCGAGGCGGTGGAGCGCCGGGTGATGATCCTGATCGCCGCCCTGTTCGCCTCGGCCATGCTGGTGGTGCTGTACTTCGCCCACTCGCTGCCGGCCACCTACATCCTCGTCACCCTCTCATGGGGCTCGACGATGGTCTGGCTGTTCAGCATGTACAACTACACCGCCGCCAGCTATCCGACGCGCCTCCGGGCGACCGGCACCGGCCTGACCGATGGGGTCGGCCATCTCGGCGCGGTGTTCGGCCCGATCATCGCCGGCTGGCTGTTCACCATCACGGCGGTGTTCGGCCACGTCGGCTGGTTTGTCTACGTCATCATCCCCGGCGCGCTGATCCCGGCCATCCTCATCGCCTGGCTCGGCATCAACCAGCGCCGCGCGGTGCTGGAGCACATCTCGGCGTAGCCGCCGCGCTTACCGGCAGATCACGTTGACCAGCGCCTGCCGCCCGCCCCGCACGGCCGCCGCCGCCCGCCGCAGCGCCGCCGGCAGGTCCCCCGGCCGCTCGACCCGCTCGCCGTGGCCGCCATGCGCCTCGATGATGCGCTCGAAGGGCGGATTGGACAGTTCCGCGAGCGTGCGTCCGTCCGTCTGGGCCGCCGCGCCGGTGGGATACATGTCGAGCGTCGCCCGCCGCACCGCGCCGTACAGCGCGTTGTTGTAGATCACCGCGAGCACCGGCAGCCCTTGGCTCTCGGCCATGAAATGGCAGGCGGTGGGGTTGGCGAACATGTACGCGCCGTCGCCGAGCAGGGCCATCACCATGCGGTCGGGTGCCGCGAGCTTCAGGCCGAGCGCCGCCGGCAACCCCCAGCCGAGCCCGCCCGCGGGCCCCACCGAGAACAGGCTGCCGGGATGTTCGAGCGGGCA
>DATIMU010000328.1:0-5982 GCA_035475015.1 Acetobacteraceae bacterium | reverse complement strand
TGCACCCCCGAGCTTGCCAGCCCGATCACCGCGTCGCCCGGCGATACGGCGCGGGGCAGCAGGTCGCCGCGCTCCGCCGCCCCCACCGCGAAGCCGGCGAGGTCGAAATCGCCGGTCGCGTCATCGTTGGTCGCGTACATGCCGGGCATCTCGGCCGTCTCGCCGCCCACCAGGGCGCAGCCGGCCTGCCGGCAGCCTTCGGCGATGCCGCCGATCACCCGCGTCGCCGGCTCGACCGAGAGGCGGCCGGTGGCGAAATAGTCGAGGAAGAACAGCGGCTCGGCGCCCTGCACCACGAGATCATTGACGCACATGGCGACGAGATCGATCCCGACCGTGTCGAGGATGCCGGTCTCGATGGCGACCCGCAGCTTGGTGCCCACGCCGTCCGTCGTGGAGACCAGCACCGGATCGGCGAAGCCCGCGGCCTTCAAGTCGAACAGCGCGCCGAAGCCGCCGAGCGCGCCCATCACGCCGGCGCGCGAGGTTGACCGGGCGAGGGGCTTGATCGCCTCGACCAGCGCCTCACCTGCGTCGATATCCACACCGGCCTGGCGGTAGGTCAGACCGTTGCCCGAGGCCGCCGGATCGCGCTCGGTGCTGGTCATGGCGGCCCTCCATACGGTAAGGCCTTGGTCCGGGAGACAGCAGGATGCCGGATCGCGCAAGGCAGGTGAACGGGCGCGGAAACAACCATAGGCCGGCGTGGCTTGCAACGGCGGGTGGCGGCAACCATGCCTGACGGAACAGAGCTCGGAACGGGATCGTCCTCCGCCCTGCTCACGGTCCCCAACATCATTACCTTCGCCCGGCTGTGCGCCGTGCCGCTGGCGGTCTGGCTGGTGCTGCAGCGGCGGATCGAGGAGGCGTTCTACCTGTTCGTGGCGGCCGGCCTGTCGGACGCGGTGGATGGCTGGCTCGCCCGGCGCGGCGCCGCCAGCGCGCTCGGCGCGCTGCTCGACCCGGTGGCGGACAAGGCCCTTCTGGTGACGATGTATGTTACACTGGCGGCCGTGAGCATATTGCCCAGCTGGCTGGCCATTCTCGTCGTGTTCCGCGATGTGCTGATCGTGGGCGGCGTGGTGTGCCTGGCCGTGCTCGGCCAGCCGGTGCGGATCCGGCCGCTGCTGATCTCCAAGCTCAACACCGGCCTGCAGATCGTGCTGATCGCCGTGACCTTGCTGCTGGTCGGCTTCGATCTGGCGGCGCCCATCCTCATCACCGTGCTGGTCTGGGCGGTCGCCGCCAGCACGCTCGCATCCGGCGGCGCCTATGTCTGGAAGGCGGCCCGCGCGCGATGAACGAGCTGCCGCCCCCGCCGGTCGCGCTGCCGCCCTCCGGGTCTACCTCGGAGCACCCTGATTGGCGGGGCGAGCCGCCGCCGCCGCTGCCGCCCCCTCCCCGCCTCGCGCCGCACGCGACGCGGGCGCAGCGGATCGCGCTGCTGGTGGGGCTCGTCGTCGTGGCCTGGCTGGCGCTGCAGCTGTTCGCCTCCATCCTGCTGCCCTTCGTGGCAGCGGCCGGGATCGCCTACGTGCTCGACCCCGCCACCTCCCGGCTCACCCGGGCGGGCGTGCCGCGCGGCCTCGCGGCGCTGCTGATGATCGTCGCCGTGCTGGCGGCGGCGCTGCTGTTCGCCCTGCTGCTCTATCCGGTCATCCTGTCGCAGCTCGGCCTGCTGATCGGGCGCGTCCCGGAATACGTCATGCTGCTCCAGGGCTGGGCGCGCGAGACGCTGACCCATCTGCAGGAGCGGTTCGGCAGCCAGGTGGTGGACGACAAGCTGCGCGACCTGGTGGGCGGCCAGGCCGGGGCGATGCTGGCGTTCCTGGCCTCGGCGCTCTCCCGCGTCATCGGCGGCGGCTTCGCGCTGTTCAACGTGGTAAGCCTGATCGTCGTTACGCCGGTCGTGGCCTTCTACCTGCTGCGCGACTGGCCGGGCGTGGTGGCGCGGGTGGATTCGTGGCTGCCCCGCCGCTACGCCGAGGTGATCCGCGCCCAGGTGCGCGAGGTCGACCGCATCCTATCGGCCTGGGTGCGCGGCCAGGCGCTGTGCTGCCTGATATTGGCGCTGTTCTACGCCGCCGGCCTGTCGCTGGTCGGGCTCGACCTCGGGCTGATCGTGGGCATCGCCGCCGGGGTGCTGTCGTTCATTCCCTATGTCGGCTCGATCACCGGCGGCCTGGCCTCGATCGGCCTCGCGTTGGCGCAGTTCCCCGGCTGGCACGGCGTCATCATGGTCTGCGTCGTGCTGGTGGTCGGGCAGATCCTCGAAGGCTACGTGATCTACCCGAGGTTCCTCGGCGACCGGGTGGAGCTGCCGGCGGTGTGGGTGATCTTCGCGCTGTTCGCCGGAGGTGCTGCGTTCGGCTTCCTCGGGATCATGCTGGCGGTGCCGATCGCGGCGACCATTGGCGTGCTGTGCCGCTTCTGGCTGCGGCGCTACCTGAGCAGTCAGCTTTACCTCGATCCGCCCACCGGACGGCCCGGCGCATGACCGCGATCAGGCAGCTGGCGCTGCCGTTTCCCGAACGATGCAACTACACCGCCGCCGATTTCCTGCAAGCCCCGTCCAACGCGGACGCGCTGGCCTGGCTGCGCCGCACCGCCGACTGGCCCGACGGGCGGCTGGTGATCTGGGGCGAGGAGGGCTGCGGCAAGAGCCATCTCCTGACGGTCTGGGCGGCGGGGCGCACGGCCTCGGTGTCCCAGGCCCCAAGCCTGCGCGGGCTGCCGGACCTGCCGCGTGGCGACCGCATCGCCATCGACGACGCCGATGCGACGGGCGACGAGGCGGCATTGCTGCACCTGCTGAACGCGGCGCAGGAGAGCCGCGTCCCGGTGCTGATGGCGGCGCGGTCGCCGCCGGCGCGCTGGAGGCTGCGGCTGCCGGATCTGGCCAGCCGGGTGCGTGCGGCGGCCGCCGTGCGCATTCTGCCGGCCGAGGAGGAGTTGTTGCGCCCGCTGCTCACCCAGCTACTGGCGAGGCGCCAGATCGCGGTGGCGCGCTCGGTGCAGGATTGGCTGCTGCTGCGCCTGCCGCGCACCCCGGCCGCGATCCGGGAGGCCGCCGCCCGGCTCGACCGCGCCGCGCTCGCGGGCCACACTCCGGTCACGCGCGGGCTCGCCGCGCGGATCGTCGATGATTTCGCCGCCGGGCTGTCGCGAGACGAGGACGAAAGCTTGCCAGATGACCGGCCAGCGGGCTCGTCCGCGAGCCTCGCGCTCCTGTAGGATCGGCGGATGACGAAAATTTCCGCGCACGCCCTGCTGGCGGACGCCGCCGTCCCGCCCGCCGTCGAACATCCGATAACCGTGCCGCCGCCGGGGATCGCGCCGGATCGTCCCGGGCGGTTCATCAACCGGGAACTTTCGTGGCTCGACTTCAACCACCGGGTCGTCGAGGAGGCGGAGAACCCGCGGCATCCGCTGCTGGAACGGGTCCGCTTCGTGTCGATCAGCGCTTCCAATCTCGACGAGTTCTACTCCGTCCGCGTCGCCGGACTGATCGGCCAGGCCAAGGCGGGCGTGGTGACGCTCTCCCCTGACGGCCGCACGCCCGCCCAGCAGCTGACGGAAATCCGCGTGCGGGCCGAATCCCTGCTGGCCGATCAGCAGCGGGTGTGGCGTGAGCTGCGCGACCTGTTGCGCGACGCCGGGATCGAGGTCTGCGACCCGACGCAGCTTTCGGCCGATGACGTCGCCTGGCTCGATCCCTGGTTCATGGAGCGCGTGTTCCCCGTGCTCAGCCCGCTGGCGATCGACCCGGCGCACCCGTTCCCGTTCATCCAGAACATGGGCCTGGTGATGGCGCTGCGCCTGGTACGCGAGGAGGACGGGCAGGCGATGCGCGCGCTGATCCCGCTGCCGACCCAGGTGGAGCGGTTCGTGCGGCTGCCCGCGCCGACCGGCCAGCCGATCCGCTTCGTGATGCTGGAGGATCTCGTCGGGCTGTTCATGGACCGGCTGTTCCCCGACTTCCAGCTCAGCGGGCGCGGCATGTTCCGGCTGATCCGTGACACCGACGTCGAGTTCGAGGAGGAGGCCGAGGATCTTGTCCGCTCCTACGAGACCGCGCTGAAGCGCCGCCGGCGCGGTGTCGCCATCCATCTCACGATGGATGCCGACATGCCGTTGGAGCTGCGCGACCTGGTGGCGGGCGAGGTGGACGCGACGCCGGACGAGATCTACCTGCAGCACGGGCTGGTGGGGGTCGCCGATCTTCGGCAGCTCATCGTCGATGACCGGCCGGACCTGCAGTTTCCGCCCTACACGCCGCGCTTCCCCGAGCGCATCCGCGATTTCGGCGGCGACTGCTTCGCGGCGATCCGCGCCAAGGACATCATCGTCCACCACCCGTTCGAGAGCTTCGACGTGGTGGTGCAGTTCCTCCGTCAGGCGGCGCAGGACCCCAACGTGGTCGCCGTCAAGCAGACGCTGTACCGCACCAGCCGCGACAGCCCGATCGTCAAGGCGCTGATCGAGGCGGCGGAGGCCGGCAAGGCCGTGACCGCCGTGGTCGAGCTGCGCGCGCGCTTCGACGAGGAGGCGAACATCCGCCTGGCCCGCAGCCTGGAGGCGGCGGGCGTGCAGGTGGTATACGGGTTCGCCGCCCTCAAGACGCACGCCAAGCTGTCGCTGGTGGTGCGCCGCGAGGGTGGCTCGGTGCGCTCCTACGCGCATTTCGGCACCGGCAACTACCATCCGATCACCGCGCGCATCTACACCGACCTGTCGTTCTTCACCTGCGATCCGTCGCTCACGCGGGATTCGGCACGGCTGTTCAACTTCCTGACCGGCTACGCGCGGCCCGAGCTGATGGACGCGCTGGCCTTCAGCCCGATCACCACCCGCGAGGTGCTGGTCGAGCTGATCGACCGCGAGATCGCCTTCGCGCGCGGCGGCAAGCCCGGCGGCATCTGGCTGAAGCTCAACAGCCTGGTCGACGAGGAGTTGATCGACAAATTGTACGAGGCGTCCAACGCCGGGGTGAAGGTAATGGCGGTGGTGCGCGGCATCTGCTGCCTACGGCCGGGCGTGCCGGGTCTGTCGGAGCACATCCGCGTCAAGTCGATCGTCGGCCGGTTCCTCGAGCACAGCCGCATCTGCGTGTTCGGCAACGGCTACCCGCTGCCCAACCGGCACGCCCGCGTCTATATCAGCTCGGCCGACTGGATGGCGCGGAACATGGATTGGCGGGTGGAGGCCCTGGTGCCGATCCATAACCCGACGGTGCACGCCCAGGTGCTCGATCAGATCATGGTGGTCAATCTCAAGGACACCATGCAGTCCTGGGAGCTCGGCGCGGATGCCACCTGGCGCCGCGTCGCCAAGGGCAAGAAGCCGGTCTCGGCGCACCATTATTTCATGACCAACCCATCGCTTTCGGGTCGCGGCTCGGCCTTGCATGGGCCGCTGGTCGCCGCACCTGTGGCGGTGCCCCGCCGTGCCGACCGCGTCAGCCAGGATTAAGCGATGCCCTTCACGCCTCCCGCCGATGCGCCCCGCTGCGCGGTGGTCGATCTTGGCTCGAATTCCGTGCGCCTCGTCGTCTACGAGGGGCGCAGCCGCAACCCGGTGGCGATCTTCAACGAGAAGGCGGTGCTGCGCCTCGGACGCGGCTTGCAGTCCACCGGGCGGCTCAACGAGGAGGGCATGGCGCAGGCCTTCACCGTGATGCACCGCTATCAGGCGGTGGCGCGGGCGATGGGCGCCGAGCCGTTCGAGGTGCTGGCGACGGCGGCGGTGCGGGACGCGCGCAACGGGCCGGATTTCGTCGCCGCCTTGCGCGGGCGGATGCCCGGGGTGTCGATCAAGGTGCTGTCGGGCGCCGAGGAGGCAGGCTACTCGGCCGACGGCGTGTTGTGCGGCATCCCCGAGGCGGATGGGATTCTCGCCGACATCGGCGGCGGCTCGCTGGAACTCGTGCGGCTCGACCACGGCACCAAGGGTCCCAGCGCGACGCTTGGCCTCGGCGTGATC
>DATIMU010000327.1:0-1746 GCA_035475015.1 Acetobacteraceae bacterium | reverse complement strand
GCCTTCTTGTCCAAGCTCGGATCGAACTCGGCGAGGGTCGTCAGCACCGAGGGTTCATAGAAATGGAAGGTGTAGACCACGTCCGGATCGGACACGGGATGCAGCCCGACCAGGCCATTCACGCTGCTCCAGTCGTTGCCGGTCAGGACCACGGTGAAGAACGGGAGAGCGGGGCGGAGCACCGCCAGCACTTGCCGCTGCAACGTCTCCCATCCGGCTTCGTCGCCGCTGAACACCGGCTCGTTGACGATTTCGGGAAAGGTAAGCTTCGGGTTCAGCTTGGCGAGCACCGGGGCGATGAGACGCCATGTGCTTACCAATCGCTCGCGGTCGGCGGCGGCGGTTTCGAGGTGCCACGTCGTCGGATGCAGCTCGACGATCACGCCGAGACCCTGGCGCTGCAGCCGGGCGACCGCCTCGCCGAGCAGCGCGGTGCGTTCGGCTGTCGCGCCGAGCAGGAACTCGGGCTGCACCGCGAGGCGGACGAAGGTGAAGCCTGCTCGGTGCAGATCGGCCATCGCGGCGTCGCTCATGTAGGCGCGGATCGATGCCGCGTCCTGGCGCGCCGGGAAGCGGAACCAGTTGGTCAGATTGACGCCGCGTTGGAGGATCGCGAGGCGGTCGGGGGGTGGGGTTGCTTGGGCTGGAACAAGGGCTGTCAGCAGATAGGCGAGCAGGACGACCACGTACCGCGCGACCCCCTCACCCAACCCTCTCCCCCAAGGGGGAGAAAGCTTTTTTCTTCTCCCCCTTGGGGGAGAGGGTTGGGGTGAGGGGGTCGCGCGCGTCATCACGTCTCGATCACCCGTTCTGAAACCGCCCGAGCATAGCCGAATTCGAGCGTGTCGGATTTGTCGTTGAGCGCCCGTATCGGCCCGTCGCGACGATAGCCGCGCTTCTCGTAGAAGCGGTGCGCGCGCTCGAAGCGCGTGTCGGTCCACAAGATGAGCCGCGCCGCGCGGGCCGCCCTCGCGTGCGCCTCGGCGGTGTCGAGCAGACGATGGGCGAGGCCGCTGCCACGCCACGCCGGGAGCACGTAGAGCCGGCAGATCTCCCACGCATCCGCGCCGTCGCAGGACGCCACCGCGATCATGCCGACGACGTGCCCGTCGGCCTCCGCCGCCCACAGCGCGCCGCCTTTGCGGGCATAGTGCGAGGCGAGCGCGCGCAGCTCCGGCAGCTCTCCGTCGACGTCGAACACGATGCCGGGATACTCGGACCAGCAGGCGCCGATCAGCGCGATGAAACCCTCGGCGTCCGCGTCGCGGCCGGCGCGGAGCAGGGCGTCGGGCGCGGTCAGTGCAGCTCCGCGCAGAAGCCGCGGATGCGACGGCACGCTTCCGCCAAGGTCGCGTCGTCGCTGGCGTAGCTGATCCGCACATAGGGGCTCATGCCGAATGAGCCGCCATGCACCGTCGCGACATGCGCCTCCTCCAGCAGGGCGGCGCAAAAATCCTGATCGGTGGCAATCGCGCGGCCCCCGCCCGAGATCTTGCCGAGGCAACCGGCGACGTTGGGAAAAACGTAGAACGCGCCCTCCGGCTTGTGGCAGGCGATGCCCGCGCAGGCGTTCAGCCCATCCACCACCAGGTCGCGCCGGCGCTTGTAGGCCGCCGCCATCTCCCGCGCACCGTCCTGCGGCCCGTCGAGCGCCGCCGCCGCCGCTGCCTGTCCCACGGTCGAGATGCCAGCCGTCGCCTGGCCCTGCACGTTGGTCATCGCCTTGATGAGCGGCTTCGGCCCGCC
>DATIMU010000326.1:0-2712 GCA_035475015.1 Acetobacteraceae bacterium | reverse complement strand
GCGGCGAGCCGCCGCTGGACGCCCGTGAGATAGTGCCCGAGCGGCAGGATGAGCGGCGCCACCTCGTGGCGCCACAGCACGATCCCGCCGATGGTCAGCTTGATATGATTGATGAAGAGGACGAAGCGGGGCATCAGGCTGGTTGGGGAGGAGAGGACGACGGAGGACATGTGCGGGGTATAGCGTTAGTGAGGAAAAATGTCAAGCACCATTGAGATCATCCCACGGCCCGGTGCTCTTCCCGGGCGGCTGTCCATACCTCGCGCGCCGCATCGGCGTTCATCATCGCGATGCCGAGCCCGACGATCAGATCAGGCCAGGCCGACGTCCACAGGAACGCCGTGAGCAGTCCCGCGCCCACGATCGCCACGTTCGCGATCGCGTCGTTGCGGGCCGACAGGAATGCGGCCGTGGTCAGGCTGCCGCCGTGATGCCGGAACCAGGCGAGCAGGTAGGCACAGCCCAGGTTGACGACGAGAGCGCCGAGGCCGGTCAAGGACAGCGCGAACGGCTCCGGCGCAACCGGCACCGCGAATTTCCGCCCAGCGGTCCAGAACGTTGCGATCGCCGGGATGAGCAGGATCGCGGCCAGGCTCATGCCTACTCGGGCGCGGGCGCGCGCCGACCAGCCGAGCGCCGCCCCGATCAGGAAATTGACCGCGGCGTCTTCCAGGAAATCGACCGAGTCGGCGAACAGCGAGACCGAGCCGATGGAGAGCGCCACCGCGAACTCCACCCCGAAATAGGCAAGGTTCGCCAGCGCGACGATCGTGACCACCCGCCGCAGGGCGGAGCCACGCGGGTCGGGCATATCCCGCCCGTCAGTAGCGCCGCAGCAGCGCCACCAGCCGGCCCTGCACCTTCACGGCGTCGGCCGGGAAGATGCGTGTCTCGTGCCGCGCGTTGGCGGGCTCCAGGGCGATCGAGTTGCCGCGCCGGCGCAGCCGCTTCAGCGTCACCTCGTTCTCGTCCACCAGGGCGACGACGATCTGGCCGTTCTCGGCGGTCTCGCCGCGCCGGATGACCACCGTGTCGCCGTCCAGGATGCCGGCCTCGATCATCGAATCGCCCGCCACCTCCAGCGCGTAGTGCTCGCCGCTGCCGAGCAGCGCCAGCGGCACCTCGATCTGCGTGCCCGCGTCGCGCAGCGCCTCGATTGGCAGGCCGGCGGCGATCCGGCCATACAGCGGCAGCTGCACCGCGCCGGCCTCGTTGGCCGCCCGCACCCCGGGCAGCCGCCCGGTGAAGTCGCCGCGGATCACGTTGGGCGCGAAATTCTGCGGCTCGGCCATCCGCGTGGCGCCGACCGCCTCCTGCACGCGCGGCGCCACGTCCTCGGGCAAGCGCACCACTTCGAGCGCCCGCGCCCGGTGATGGCGGCGGCTCAGGAAGCCGCGCTCCTCGAGGGCGGAGATCAGCCGGTGGATGCCGGATTTGGACTTGAGCTGCAGCGCCTCCTTCATCTCCTCGAAGCTCGGCGAGAAGCCGGTCCGTTTCAGGTGCCGGTCGATGAAGACCAGGAGCTCGTATTGCTTGCGGGTCAACATGGCGGACGCCTCTTTTCCCATTCGGGTTGCCAGCCTCAAATGGAACTCCGACGGGACTCCCACGGAACAAACCGGCAACCGTTCCGATGTTCTAGGTAGGTTCGCGGTTCAACGTCAAGTTTAACAAATGTTGCGATCACACGCCGATCGCGCGGCCGGTGTATCGCGCGGCCGGTGTTCAGACGCCGATGGCGTCGAGCCTGATCGCGCGCACCGCCGCACCCGCCGGCAGCGCCGGCGCGTGGGGCGCCCGCAGCACCAGCGCGTCGGCCTGGGCGAAGCGCCGCAGCATCGAGGAATCCTGTGCGGCGAACGGCGTCACCACCGCCGACCCCTCGGCATCGAGCGTCATGGTCGCCCGCAGATGGTCGGCGCGCTGGTCGTTGGCCTTCACCGGCGCGCCGAGCGTCGCCGGGATGGTGGGCGGCGGGTCGCCCGGGCCGCCCGACAGCTTCCCGAGGGCGGGCAGCAGGAACAGGATCGAGCACACCAGCGCCGAGACCGGATTCCCGGGTAGGCCGAGGACCGGCACCGCGCCCAATCGCCCGTGCATCAGCGGCTTGCCCGGCCGCATCGCGATCTTCCAGAAATCCACTTCCAGCCCGCGCTGCGCCAGGCCCGCCATGACCAGGTCGTGCTCGCCCTCGCTGGCGCCGCCGGTCGTCACCAGCATGTCCATCCCAACGACGGCATCGGCCACCGCCGCGATCGCCTCGCGGTCGTCCTGCACCACCGGCAGCACGATCGGCTCGCCGCCGCCCGCGCGGACCAGGGCCGCGAGCGCGTGCGAATTGGAGCTCACGATGCCGCCGGGCGGGATCGGCTCGCCCGGCATGGCGATCTCGTCGCCGGTCGCCAGGATGGCGACGCGAGGCCGCCGATGGACCCCGAGCCACGGATGATTGGCCGCCGCCGCCATGCCGATATCGCGCGCCGTCAGCCGCCGACCGCCGGGCAGCACCTCGTCGCCGGCGGAAAAATCCTGCCCGGCGCGGCGGATGTGCCGGCCCGCGACAACCGCCTCGTTCACCGTCACGAGCTCGCCATCCCGCGTGGCGTCCTCCTGCAGCAGGATGCCGTCGGCACCGGCCGGGACGATGCTGCCGGTGAAGATCCGCACCGCCTCGCCCGCGCCGACCCTGCCGGCGAAGGGATGGCCGGCGGG
>DATIMU010000325.1:0-5112 GCA_035475015.1 Acetobacteraceae bacterium | reverse complement strand
CGAGGCGACCTTGCGCGGCGCCTGGGAGAATGTCGGCCGGGTCGCCGGCGAGTACGTGCATCTCGGCGACATCTGGGATTTCGACCCTGACCGGCCCAACGCGGAAGGCCGTATCCAGACCGACCCGGCCGGGGTAAAGCTGTTTCTCGACCTGCGCGACGACGGCCGTCCGGCGCTGGCCTTCGCCTCGCATCTCGCCAATTGGGAGCTGCCCGCCGTCGCCGCCGCGGCGCACGGGCTGCCCGCCGCTGTAGTCTATCGAATGCCCAACAATCCCGCCGTGGCGGCCGAGATCGCGCGCATTCGCCAGGGCCTGATGGGGCGCCTCATCCGCAGCCGCAAGGAGGCGGTGTTCGAGATGGCCGCCGCGCTGAACCGGGGCGAGCATCTCGGCATGGTGGTCGACCAGCACTGGTCGCGCGGCGTGGACGTCACCTTCTTCGGCCGGCGCTGCAAGGCCAATCCCACCCTGGCCCGCCTCGCCCGCCAGTATGATTGCCCGGTGGTCGGGGTGCGCGTGATCCGGCTCGAGGGGCGGCGGTTCCGCCTCTCGGCGGTCGGTCCGCTGGAGCTACCCCGCGCCGCCGACGGCCAGGTCGATGTGCCGGCCACGACGCAGATGATCGCCACGCTGATCGAAGGCTGGGTCCGCGAGCATCCCGAGCAATGGCTGTGGTTTCATCGTCGGTGGCGATGAACCACGGCCAAGCTCAAGCGTTGCATTCGCCATCCGATCAAAGCGGGAGCGTTCCGAGCGCCCGCAAGGAGATTCCGTCCATGCGCTTCCTCGCTCTCACATGCTCGGCGATTGCAGGGTTGGCCGCCGGGCCCGCGCTGGCCCAGAGCTATCCGCCGCCGACGCAATTGCCGCCGCCCGCCGGCTACGCCGCCCCGGCACCGACGCAAGCGTACCCGCCGCCATCCGGCTACGCGGCACCCGCGCCCGGCTACCCGCCGCCGCCGACCTACGCGACGCCGCCGTCCGCCTACCCACCGGCTGCCTACGCCGCACCCGCCCCGGCCGCCCCGCCGCCCGCCAGCTATGGCGGGCAGGCACCGGCCCAGCCCTATCCGCCGAGCACGGCCTATGGCGGCGCGCCGTCCACGGTGCGGCCTGGCCACGCACCGGGCGAGGGTGTGTCCTACCCGCTCTCCGACCGAGCCAGCAATATCGGCCCGACCGACACCCGCTCGACGATCGCACCGACCCTGCCGACGCCCGCCCTCGCACCGGGTGCGGGGCCGGTGCAATACCTGCAAGCGGCGCGCGCGTCGCTGGCGGCGGGGCGCACCGGGGAGGCGCAGCAATCGCTGGAGATGGCGCAAACCCGCCTGCTCGACCGCTCTGTGCCCTACAACGCCGTCAACGCGCCGAGCGCCAACCCGGCAGTCTCGCAGATTTCCGAAGCCCTCCGCGCGCTCGGCGCCGGCGACCGGATGCGCGCCATGCAGATCATCGACGCGACGATCCCACAAGCCGCCGCCGAAGCAGGCCGGTAAGGTCGCCGTTGCTCCTTCTCGCCTCGGGAGGGAGAGGGAGCAGACCGTCCTTCGATCGCCGCGGCCACCGTGACCGCGAAACGTCGATGCGCTACCCAGTCCTATGCCAAGGTCTGTCATCGCGATCCCCGGCAGAGGGCGGGATAATGGTTTTCAGTTCGATCGTCTTTCTGTTCTATTTCCTGCCGTTCGTGCTGCTGCTCTATTACGCCTCGGGCAGGAGCAATCTGGTCATCCTGCTTGCCAGCTTGTTGTTCTATGCCTGGGGCGAGCCGCAGTACGTCGTCCTGCTGGTCGTGTTCATCCTGTTCAATTGGCTGGCTGGTCTTGCCATTGCCAGCCGCATCGGCTGGCAGCGCACGGCGATCCTGGCGGCGACCATCTCCGCCAACGTGCTGTTCCTGGTGTTCTTCAAATATCTCGACTTCCTCGTCGGCCAGCTCGACACCGTCCTGGCGGCGGCAGGCGCAACCCCGATCGCCGTTCGCCCGATCGCGCTGCCGCTCGGGATCTCGTTCTTCACCTTCCAAGGCATGTCCTACCTGATCGACATCTATCGTGGCGAGGTGGTGGCGCAACGCAATCTGCTGACGTTCGCGACCTACAAATCAATGTTTCCGCAGCTCATCGCCGGCCCGATCGTGCGCTACCGCCAGATCGCCGGAAAGATCGAGCGGCGCCGGGTCAGCCTGTTCCGCCTGCAATACGGCATCGTTCTGTTCATCGTCGGGATGAGCCAGAAGGTGCTGATCGCGAACACCGTCGCGGTCCCGGCCGACGAGCTGTTCGGCACGGCAGCCGGCGACCTCACCCTCCCCGCCGCCTGGCTCGGCGTGGTGTGCTACACGCTGCAGATCTATTTCGATTTCGCCGGCTACTCGAACATGGCGATCGGGATGGGTCACATGATGGGCTTCGGCTATCCGCCGAACTTCAATCGCCCCTACGTGTCCCAGTCGATCACCGAGTTTTGGCGCCGCTGGCACATCAGCCTCTCGACGTGGTTTCGCGACTACCTCTACGTCCCGCTCGGCGGCAACCGGCGAGGACGGCTGCGTACCTATGTCAACCTGTTCCTGGTGTTCGTGATCTGCGGCTTCTGGCACGGCGCGAGCTGGACATTCGCGATCTGGGGGCTGTGGCACGGCGGTTTCCTCATCGTCGAACGGATGGGCCTCGGGGGCGTCCTGCGGCGATGCTGGCGGCCGTTGCGGCATCTCTACGTGATGCTCGCGGTGATGCTGGGATGGGTGTTCTTCCGCTGCGACACGCTCGCCGGCGCGCTCGGCTATCTCGGAACCATGTTCGGCCTCGGGGATGCGGGCGCGACGGCGCTGCCGGTCGTGCGATACGCGCCGCCCTCGGTCTGGGCAGCCATCGTGATCGGCTCCGTGTTCGCCGTTCTGCGGGCGCCCGGCGTGCGCAGCATCGCACCGCGCTGGCGGCCGGCCGTCGCGCGATATCCGGCGAGCGGCGCATTGATGCAGGCGGGCGCGAGCGTCGCCTGCCTCGTCCTGCTGGTCCTGTCGGCGCTGACGCTGGCGACCGGCAGCTTCAATCCGTTCATCTACTTCCGGTTCTGATCCATGTGGGTCGTCCGCGCCGGGAAGCGTCGCGAGCCGCCCGCGCCGGTGCGATGGGCGGCGCTGCAACGCCTCTGCGCCCGCCTGTTCGTCGCCGCATTCGCCGTCATCCTGCTCGCGCCGGCGGTGGTGCAGCTGCTGGTCTATCGCCCGACCGCGCCGTCGGAGAACCGCAGCCTCGCGACCTGGCCCCGGGCTCCGCAATCGCTCGACGAGGCATGGCGGCTACCCGCCCGCGTCAGCGCTTACATCGAGGACCATTTCGGTGGGCGCACCAAGATGATCGTGGCGCACAACCGCTTGCGTTACGCGCTGTTCCATGAGCTGCCGACCGAGCAAGTGATCGAAGGGAAGCATCAGCGCCTGTTCCTCACCTCGCACAGCAGCCACACGCCCTACGCACTGATCCGCAACGTTTGCGGCATCGGCGTCGAGAACAGCGAAATCGCCGCCGCGGGCGGGGCTGCCACCGCGCTCATCGACCACCTGCGCGCGGAAGCGCCCAGCAGCCTGCTGCTACTGGTGCCGACCTCGCCCGTGATCTATCCCGAAGACCTCCCGGACTGGCTCGATCGCCTGTGCGCCCAGGCGGAACCGACCGGCGTCCGGGTCGAGGCCGGCCTGCCCGCTGCCGCCAGATCGGCCTGGGCGTATCCGCTGCAACAGATGCTGGACCTCAAGCGGTCGATGCAGGTGTATCCGAGCGCCTACTTCCATTGGTACGGAGCGCCCCCGCGCCGGATCATCGAGGCCATTGCCGAGCACCGCCTCGGCTTGGTGAAGCACACGGAACTCGCCGCCGCGATGCAGCCGGTCGGTTCCGACCTCGGCCAGTTTTCGCCCGGCATACGATTCACCAGCAGCGCGGTGCTGCCGGACTGGCGGCGCGCCGGGATCGACGCTTGCGTCGGCCCGACGTGCTTCCCCGAGCTCGGCGACATCGCGCCGGTGCTCTACGACGTCAGCCGGTATCGCAACCGGAACGCCGGCGGCACGAGGCTGCTGGTGCTCTCCGATTCGTTCGGTCTGCACGGCGCCGGCTACTTCTCCGAATATGTCGGCGAGGTCTGGCACCTCTCGACAAGCGATCTCGGCCGCCTCTCGCCCGATCAGCTCGAGCGATTCAGGCAAATCGTCTTCCACGACTACGATCCGGACATCATCGTCGGCATCTACCACGACGGCGCCCTCCTGCGCGGCCTCGGGGGCGTGATTCGGAGCCTGTGGCCAGACGGCTCCCCGAACGCCACGGCACAGCGTGGCGACGGCGACGGCGACACCGGCTCGAGATGATGCCGGTCGCTCGTTTCGGTGCGCGCGCGAGCGGATCAACCGCGGCGTCGTGGCGGGCCGCATTTGTCGGCTGGGGCGCGGAGCGACATACTCCGCTCGGACCATCGCCCGGCAGGAGGTTCGCCCGCATGTTGATGTCCTCGGCGGAGTTCCGCGAGTCGTTGCGCGCCCATCGGCCGCGTGTGTTCGTCGACGGCGATCGCGTCGAGAGCGTCGCCGACGAGCAGCGCCTGGCACCGGGCATCGCCGCCATCGGCGTCACCTACGATTTCGCCCGACGCCCCGAGCTGCGCCCCCTGATGACGGCGACCGACCATGCCACCGGTCGCACGGTGAACCGGATGCTGCACGTCAATCGCGAGACGCGCGACCTGATGAGCAAGCTGGAGGCGGTGCGGCTGCTCTGTCAGGAGGTCGGTTGCGCGCAACGCTACCTCACGCATGACGCACTGAACGGCATCCACCAGTCGACCTTCCGCACCGATGCCGAGCACGGCACCGACTACCACGCGCGCTTCCTCGCCTATGCGCGGTCGGTCCAGGAGCATGACCTGACGCTCGCCGTGGCGATGACCGACGGCAAGGGCGATCGCTCCCGCAAGCCGCACGAGCAGGCCAACGCGGATGCCTATGTGCACATCGTCGAGCGCCGGCCGGGCGGCATCGTCATCAGCGGCGTCAAGGCGATCGTCACCGCGGCGCCGTATGTGCACGGCTTTCTCGTCATGCCGTGCCG
>DATIMU010000324.1:0-6681 GCA_035475015.1 Acetobacteraceae bacterium | reverse complement strand
TGCCGAAGTGCGCCAGCCCGTCGGCCCGCCCCGTCGCGAGCCGCACGACGCCGAGCAGGATGTTCGGCACGCCACTCGCCCCGCGCGCCGGTCCGCGCGTCATCAGGTGTCGCTCACGACAGGAACGCGCCCAGCACGGCGGCGTAGATGCGCGCGAGGTCGCGCAATTCGGACACCGGAACGCACTCGTCGACCTGATGTATGGTCGCACCCACCAGGCCGAACTCGGCGACCGGACAGTATCGGGCGATGAAGCGCGCATCGGACGTGCCGCCGCCGGTGTCGAGCGCCGGCTCCCGCCCGACGATCTGCGCAACGGCATGGCGCAGCGTGTCGACCATCGGCCCCGGCTCGGTAAGAAAGCTCTCGCCGCTCACCGCGACGTCAAGCTCGAACTTTTCTCCATGCTGCGCCAGCACCGCGCGCAGCCAAGCCTCCAGCGAGGCGCCGCTATGGCGGTCGTTGAAGCGGACGTTCAGCGCGGCGCGCGCGGCGGCGGGGATCACGTTGGTCGCCTTGTTGCCGACATCGATGCTGGTGATCTGCAGTGACGAGGGCTCGAACCAAGCGCTGCCGGCATCCAGCGGTGCGGCGGTGAGCGCGCCGAGTGCCCGGACCAGGCGATGGACAGGGTTGTCGGCGCGGTGCGGGTAGGCGACGTGGCCCTGTGTGCCGTGCATCGTGACCCGCGCGTTCAGGCTGCCGCGCCGGCCGATCTTTATCATGTCGCCGAGCCGCACCGGGTTGGTCGGCTCGCCCACCAGGCAGAAATCCGGCACCTGCCCATTGGCCGCCATCCACTCCAGCACGCGGACCGTGCCGTCGAGCGCCGGACCCTCCTCGTCGCCGGTAATCAGCAGGCTGATGGAGCCACGCGGCTTGCCCTCGGCGAGATGCCGCGCGGCGGCCGCGACGAAGGCGGCGATGGCGCCCTTCATGTCGCAAGCGCCACGCCCGTACAGGATTTCCCCCCGCACCTCGCCGCCAAATGGATCGCCGCTCCACCCCGCATCGCCCACCGGCACCACATCGGTATGACCGGCGAAGCAGAAATGCGGCCCATCCGCGCCGATGCGGGCAAACAGGTTCTCCGTCGCGCCGTAGCGCAGCCGCTCCACCGAAAAACCGAGGCCGGCGAGCGCGTCGGCGAGCACGTCCTGCGCGCCGTCATCGTCCGGCGTGACCGAGGCGCGGCGGATCAGCGCCTGCGCCAGCGGCAGCGGATCGCCGAGGTCGCTCAATCGCGCAGCAGCTCGTTGATGGACGTCTTGGCCCGCGTTTGGGCGTCCACCCGCTTGACGATCACGGCGCAATAGAGCGACGGACCAGGCGAGCCGTCCGGCAGCAGACGGCCGGGCAACGAGCCCGGCACCACGACCGAATAGGCGGGCACGCGGCCCATGTAGATCTCGCCCGTCGCCCGGTCGATGATCTTGGTCGAGGCGCCGATGAACACGCCCATCGACAGCACGCTGCCGCGCTCGACGATGACGCCCTCGGCCACCTCGGAGCGCGCGCCGACGAAGCAATCGTCCTCGATGATGACGGGATTGGCCTGCAGCGGCTCCAGCACGCCGCCGATGCCGACGCCGCCGCTCAGGTGGCAATTCGCGCCGATCTGCGCGCAGCTGCCCACCGTGGCCCAGGTGTCGACCATCGTGTTGCGCCCGACATAGGCGCCGGCGTTGACGAAGCTCGGCATCAGCACGGCACCCGGCGCGATATAGGCGGAGCGGCGCACCACGGCGCCCGGAACCGCGCGGAAGCCGGCGTCGCGGAAGCGGTTCTCGCCCCAGCCGGCGAATTTGAGCGGCACCTTGTCGAACACCGGCGCGCCGCCCGGGCCGGGCATCGGCGCCGAATCGGTGAGGCGGAAAGACAGCAGGACCGCCTTCTTGAGCCACTGATTGACCGTCCAGGCGCCGTCCTGCGGCTGGGCGACGCGCACCGCGCCGGAATCGAGCGCGTCCAGCGCCGCCTCCACCGTCTCGCGCGCGCCGCCGCCGCTGGCCGACGACAATTGCTCGCGCTGCTCCCAAAGCGCCTCGACCGGCTGCCGCAGCGGATGATCCGTCATCGTCCTTGATCCTCAGGTCAACGCGCGGGGACTCATGCGCAGCGCCTCCGCTCCTGTCAACGCGCGCCGAGGATACCGTGACGATAACGCAGTATTTACCCGCTTGGCGTCAGATAGGGCCATCGAAGGAAAGCCTCCAGGCATGAGCGAGACCGGCCAAGTCGCGCCGCACCAATCGGACACTGTCGCGCCCCGGGACCCGTTGACCGGCGCTCTGGTCGACAGCCGCCAGCGGTGGCGCGACCTCGTAACCCTCGCGGCCGACGTGGCGTTCGAGACCGACGCGCTCGGCCGTTTCGTCTTCGTCGACCCGGGCACCGGTCTCGGCTGGCCCGCTACCGTCCTGATCGGCCAGCCGGCAGAATTGCTGCTCGCCGACACGGCGGGGGTGACCGGCTTCAATCCCTTCCGCCCCACGGCGCCGATCCGCCGCCGGCGTACCTGGCTGAAATGCCCGAATGGCGGCGTGCGCTGCATGGCCTTCTCGGTCGCCCCCCTGCTCGACTCGCGGGGCGGGATCATCGGGGCGCGCGGGATCGGGCTTGACGTCACCGAGCTCGACAGCCAGGAGGCGCAGGTCGCCGCGGCGCTGCGGCGCGGCGAGGTGATGGACCACATCCTCTGGTCCATGCGGGAGGAAGTGCTGGCGCCGCGCATGATGGAGGCGGCGCTCGGCTCCCTGGTCCGCGCCCTCGGCGCCGAAGGCGCTGCGGTGGTGGAGGCGCTCGGCACGGGACAGGGACCGACCCTGCTCTACCACTCGGGGATCGGCGCGGAGGCCGTGCTGCCGACCGCCGTCGCGCTGCTCGACCGGGACGCGCCATCCAGCGTCGACGCCGCCTGCGCCAATGGCCGGCCGGTGCTGCTCTGCGCCTGCAAGACGCGCTTCGGCGAGCAGGTCGGGCTGACGATCTGGCGCCAGCCCGCCGGCCGCCCATGGAACGCGGAGGAGCAGGTGCTGGCGGATTCCGCGAGCACCATCATCCGTGTCATCCTCGAGCACGACGCGATCCAGCGCGAGATGGGGCGTCAGGCCCGCACCGACCCGCTCACCGGGCTGCTCAACCGCCGGGCCTTCCTTGAGGAGCTCGAGCGCAACATCGACCGGCTCGAGCGCGAGAACCTGCCCGGCACCTTGATGTTCATCGACCTCGATCATTTCAAGCTGCTGAACGACCAGCTCGGCCACGAGGCCGGAGACGAGGCGCTGCGGCTCACCGCCGCCCTGCTGCGCAAGACGGTGCGCCCGACGGATCTCGTCGCCCGGTTCGGCGGCGACGAGTTCGCGGTGTGGCTGAACGGCGCCGACCACCTGACGGCGGCCGAGCGGGCGGAATCGCTGCGCGTGGAAGGCCCGCGCGCCTTGCGGCACCTGATCGAGGGCAAGGCGCCGGACGTCACCATGTCGATCGGCATCGCCACCCGTCGCGCCGGCACCGGGGCGGAGACCGACGAATTCCTCCGCCGCGCCGACCTCGCGATGTACGAGGTCAAGCGCACCGGCCGTGCCCATTGGCGCGTCGCGCACGAGACCCCTGGATGAGACCAAACGGCGATCCGCACGAGCCGGCACAATCGATCGCCCGAGGCCTCGCGGAGCCCGCTCGCGTGCGCGTGGGCGCGTGCTCGGAGACGCCGCCCGAAATCCTGTGCTACCTCGCCAACGACCCGCTGGTGACGGTGCGCGCGGCTGTCGCCATGAACGACGCGGCCCCCGCCCAGGCGGTCCACCTGCTCGCCAAGGACGACGACGAGCGGGTGCGCGTCCTCATCGCCCGCAAGCTCGGAGCGCTGGCGCCGGGTCTCTCGGATCACGAGCAGGAGCGGCTGCGCCGGCAGACCTATGAGGCCCTCGCCGGCCTGGTGGCGGACGAGGCGGTGCGCGTCCGGGCCGCCTTGGCCGATGTGCTGAAGGAGATGCCGGACGCGCCGCGCGAGCTGATCCTCGCACTCGCGCACGACCCCGAGCTGCCGGTCGCCGAGCCGATCATCCGCTTCTCGCCGCTGCTCACCGAGCAGGACCTGCTGGCGCTGCTCACCAGATCGCCGCACCACGCCACCGTCATTTCCGTCGCCCGCCGGCCACATCTGAACGAGGCGATCTGCGACAGCATCGCGGCGACCGCCAACGTCTCGGCGATCCGCGTGCTGCTCGCCAACCAATCCGCCGCGATCCGCGAGGCCACCCTGGACGCGCTCATCGCCAACGGGGCCGCGCACACGGAGTGGCATGAACCCCTGGTCCGCCGCCCGACCCTGCCCCCCGGCTCCGCCCGCAAGCTCGCCGAGATCGTCGCGAACCATCTGCTCGAAGTGCTCGCCAGCCGCGCCGATCTGGAGCCCGGCTTGCTGCGGGAGCTCCGGCTGCGGCTCGGCAAGCGCCTGGGGACGGATAGCGGTCCGCCTTCCACCGATCACGCCGTGGAGGGCGTGAGCTGGTGCGGCAGCGGCGGCGGCGCGGCGCCGGGCAAGCGGGTGACCGAGGCGATGCTGCTGCAAGCGGCACGGCGGGGCGACGCGAAACTGACGGCGGCCCTGCTGGCGAGCGCCGCCGGCGTGCCGCTGCCGGTCGTGCAGCGGGCCGGCGCGCTGCGCAGCACCAAGGGCCTCGTCAGCCTCATCTGGAAGGCCGGCTTCACGATGGCGGTTGCGGCACCCGTCCAGGCGCTACTCGCCCGTCTCGCGCCGGCGGCCCTGCTCGGCCCCGACCCCGGAGGAAATTTTCCCCTGGCCGCCGACGAGATGCGCTGGCACCTCGACTTCCTCGGCCGCATGGGCCGCTGACCAGGCGAGGGCCATCAGGCCCGGATAAGCGTGCCGATCCCCGTCTCGGTAAACAGTTCGAGCAGGCACACATGTGGCAGCCGGCCGTCCAGGATCACCGCACCCTTCACCCCGGCGCGCACCGCCTCGGCGCAGGTCTCCACCTTGGGGATCATGCCGCCCGAGATCATGCCGCTCGCCACGCCCTTCTCGACCTCGCCGATCGTCAGCTCGGCGATCAGCGCCTTGGCCTCGTCCAGCACGCCGGCCACGTCCGTCAGCATCAACAGGCGGGTCGCCCCGAGTGCGGCGGCCACGGCGCCGGCCACCGTGTCGGCGTTGATGTTGTAGGTCTGCCCGTCGGCATCGACGCCGACCGGCGCGATCACCGGGATGAGACCGGCCCCGGTCAAAGCATGGATCACCCGCACGTCGACATGCTCGGGCTCGCCGACGAAGCCGAGGTCGAGCACCCGCTCGATGCGGCTGCCCGGGTCCACCTTGGTGCGGCGCAGTTTGCGCGCGCGGATCATCGCGCCGTCCTTGCCGGACACGCCGACCGCCAGCGCGCCTGCCTTGGTAATCAGCCCGGCGACGTATTTGTTCACGGTCCCGGCGAGCACCATCTCGACGACCTCCACCATCGCCGCGTCGGTCACGCGCAGCCCATCGATGAAGGTGGATTGGATCGCCAGCCGCTTCAGCATGAGGTTGATCTGCGGCCCGCCGCCATGCACCACCACGGGGTTGATGCCGACCTGCTTGAGCAGCGCGATATCCGCGCCGAACTGCTCGGCCATCGCCTCCTCGCCCATCGCGTGGCCGCCGTATTTCACCACCACCGTGGCACCCGCATAGCGGCGCAGGAACGGCAGCGCGTGCGACAGGATGCGCGCCTGCTCAGTCGCATGGGCGATGTCGGCGTCGGACGCCAGTCTGCCGCCGGTCATGGATACATCCTCCGCCGCGAAAAGGGGCGCCGCGCGTGTAGCGACGCCGCCGGGGTGCGGTCAAGCGAGGGCGGAGAGAGCAGCGCGCAGCTCCGGGATGCCATGGCCGGTCTCGCTGCTGGTCGCCAGCACCTGCGGATAGGCGGCCGGGTGCTTCGCCACGAGCCGCGCTGCTTCCACGAGCTTGCGATCGAGCGCGCCAGGCTTCACGCCGTCGGCCTTGGTGAGCACGATCTGGAACGTCACCGCAGCGCGGTCGAGCAGGCCCATGACCGCCTCGTCCGAGGCCTTCACCTCGATTCTGGCGTCGAGCAGCAGCACCGCGCGGCGCAGGCTCGGGCGGCCGCGCAGATAATTCTGCATCAGCCGGTTCCAGCCCTGGATCGCGGTCTTCGAGGCCGCGGCGTAACCGTAGCCCGGCAGATCGACCAGCATCAGCCTGTCGTCAAGCGCGAAGAAATTGAGCTGGCGGGTGCGCCCCGGCGAGTTCGAGGTGCGCGCCAGCATGCGCCGTCCGGTCAGCGCGTTGACGAGGCTCGACTTGCCGACATTCGAACGCCCGACAAACGCGATCTCTGGCAGGCTCTCCGACGGCAGCGCGGTCTCGGTTGCGGCGCCGGCTATAAAGCGGCAGTCGCGCGCGAACAGCTTGCGGCCGGCCTCGACTTCGTCGGCATCGAGCGCGCGCGGCGGAAACAGATCGGTCTCGGCGATCGGCTCGCCCACGATCGGCCCGCTCGCGATCAATTTGCTCAGGCCGCGCCCGCCCGATGCATGATCGCCCATTGCTGCGCGATGCTGAGAAGATTGTTCCATGCCCACTAGATCACGAGCCCGGCCGGGAAGGCCGCCAGCATGTAGGTGAACACGATCGGCAGCAGCATGAACATG
>DATIMU010000323.1:0-7996 GCA_035475015.1 Acetobacteraceae bacterium | reverse complement strand
CTGCTGGTCGAGCAGAACGCGACCTGCCTGGAACTCGCGACGCGGGGCGTCATCCTGCAGAACGGCCGCGTGCTGCTGTCGGGCGCTCGCGATACGTTGCAGGATTCGGAATTCGTGCGCCGTGCGTATCTCGGGGTGTAGCGGAAGATGGCGGAATGACTTCCGCCCTACGCCGGGCCGATCGTAGGGCGGGATTCATTCCGCCAGGGGGAGGAAGCAATAACATGTCGATGTCACGCAGGGAAAGTTTGGCCGCGCTGATGGCCGCCGCCGCGATGGTGGGCGCGCCGCGGATCGGTCGCGCGGAGGAGAAGGAGATCGTGCTGGGCGCGCCCAACGCGCTCACCGGCGGCTTCGGCGAAGGCGGGCAGCGCGGCGTGTGGGGTTTTCTCATCGCCGCCGACCAGATCAATCGGCAGGGCGGCATCAAGGCGCTCGGCGGGGCCAAGCTCAGGGTGGTGGTGGCGGACACCACGACGGACAATCCGACGCAAGGTGCGAGTGTCACGCGGCGGATGCTCGATCAGGACGGTGCGGTGGTGCTGTACGGCGCGACGGCGAGCGCCATCACGCTGTCGGCGCAAGTCGAGGCAGAGAAGTCGCGCGTGCCGATCCTCACCAGCTCCTATGTCGACGCGTTGGTCCAGCGCGGGATGAAATACACGTTCAAGCTCACCGCGCCCGGCAGCAAGATCTGGGATTTCGCGATGGACGGGCTGTTCGACATGATGAAGGCGGAGCGTGGCTCGCCGCCGAAATCCTGCGGCATCTACATGGGCTCCGACGCGGTGAGCATGTCGGTGGCGAAGTCGCTGCCGATCGAGGCGAAGAAGATCGGGCTCGATGTCGTTTCACAGGTCAACTTCCAGGGCAATCTGACCGATCCCTCGGTGGTGATCTCGCCGATCCTGCAGAAGAAGCCGGAGGTCATCTTCCTGAGCTCGTTCCTTACCGACGCCATCCTGATCCTGAAGACGATGCGCGGGCTCGGGATCAAGACGCCGGTCGCGGCGGCGGGCGGCATTTCCGCCGATTCGGCCGGCAAGGCGCTTGGTGTCGCCGCGGATCGCGTGTTCATGCCGTGGAGCTGGAACTGGGATCTGAAGGTGCCGGGCGAGAGTGAACTGGTCGAGGCGTACAAGAAGGCGCACGCCGACGCGCCGTATCCGCCGAACAACGAGCAACTCGGTCTCGGTTATGCCGGCGGCATGATCGCGGCACAGGCGCTGGAGAAGGCGGCGAGCCGTGAAGGGCCGAAGCTGAGGGATGTACTCGCCAGCACCGAGTTCACCGGCTTGCCGCTGCCGTCACCGACCGTTGCGTTCGACGAGAACGGGCTCAACAAGCACGCGGCGCTGATCCTCGCCGAGTGGAGCGACGGCAACGCGCATACCGTGTGGCCGAAGGAGTTGCAGGCGTTCAAGCCGGTGCTGTGAGGGGCCTATCCACGCCCGGGCGCGATGAACTCCCACGGTTGGGCTTCCTTGGTGATATCGGTCATCACCTCGATCAGCGCGGGACTGTTTGCCGCGAGGGCCTCGCGCAACGCCGAGCGCAGACCGTCCGGGTCAGTCACGCGCCATGACGGAACACCGAAGCTGCGGGCGTAAGTCTGGAAATCCGGGTTGCGCAGCACCGAGCCGGAATCGCGGCCCTCGAACATGCGGCGCTGGTCGCGCAGCACGTTGCCGTAGGCGGAGTTGTTGAACAGCACCGTCACGAGATTGATGCCGTGCTGCACGGCCGTTGCCAATTCCGTGCCACCGAACAGGAACCCGCCATCGCCGGTGACGGCGACCACCGCGCGGTCCGGCTGCGCCACCTTGACGCCGAGCGCCATCGGAAAGCCCGCGCCGAGCGTGCCGGAGAAGCCGGAGGTGATGAGCGTGCGCGGCGTGTGGAAGGGAAAGCCGAACCACGAGACGTAGCCGACCTGCGTCATCTCGTCGCAGAAGATACCATCCTCCGGCAGCACGTCGCGGATCGCCGCGAGATAGGACATCTGCGGCTGGACCTTCTGGATCGCGGCGGCGGTGTCGGTCTTGGCGCGGGCGATCTTGTCGGCGCGCGCGGCGTCGGCGCGCCGCGCGACGGCCTGCGTCAGCATCCGCGCCGCATCCGCCGTGTCGGCGACGATGCCGATGTCCACCTTGAGGCGGCGCATCTCGGCCGGGTCGAGGTCGATGCGCGCGATCTTGAGCCCGGCGGGGATCGCGCCCCAGCGCGCCATGGGCACGTCGAGCCGCGTGCCGAAGGCGAGCAGCAGGTCGGTTTCCGGCCATAGCCGATAGCCGGCCGGGATGGTCAGGCCGAGCGGATGGCGGTCGTCGACGATGCCCCGCCCGCCTCGGAACGAGACCACCGGCGCGCCGATGCGCTCGGCAAGGGCAAGAATCTCGGCCGGAGCGTGCAGCGCGCCGCCGCCGACCCAGATCATCGGTGCCTTTGCGTTTGCAACCAGTTTGGCGACGGCGGCGATCTGCTCGGCGTCGGGCGTCGGGTTGGGCGCCAGCGGCAGCGGCTCGTGCGACGTGACATCGGCCGAGGCCGACATCTGATCGAGCGGCATCTCGATCGCCACCGGGCCGCGACGCCCGCTCAGCATCTCCTGGAAGGCGCGCGCGACCTGATACGGCGCCTGCGTCGGATGCTCGATGCGCTCGGCCCATTTCAGCAGGCTGCGCAGCGTGTCGAGCTGGTCGGGGAGCTCGTGCAATTGCCCGCGCCCGCGCCCGATCATGGCACTCGGCACCTGCCCGGTGATGCACAGCACCGGCGCGTTGAGCCCCCAGGCGGTCGCGAGGGCGGCGGTGGTGTTGAGCACGCCAGGGCCGGGCACGACGGCGTAGGCGGCCGGCCGTCCGGTCGCGCAGGCGTAGCCGAGCGCCATGTATGCGGTGGTCTGCTCGTGCCTCGCGTTGATGAGCCGCAGCCGATTGGCGGCGCGCGCGAAGCCGTCGAACAAGCCGTAGACCTGCACGCCCGGCAGGCCGAATACGGTGTCTATGCCGTGCCGCAGCAGACCGTCGACGATCGCTTCTCCGCCCGTCATTCTCGCCATCGCATCATCTCCCCGTGGCACTCTTCCATGACGCTGACACGCGGCACGGTGCCGATCAATGGCGGTCAGCCTCGCGTCGCATCCGGCCAGAATCGCACGCCATCCCGCGCCAAGCCTCCGCCGATGCCGACAGGCGTGCCGTCCGCGCGCCAGCAGGCCGCACCGGTGAGCATTCCGTCCGTGCCGAAACCGACCGCGCACATGCCGCCGCCGACATGCGGCACCGGGACGACCTCGTGGCCGCGCTCGCGCAGCGCCGCGCGGACGGGTTCAGGGAAACCGGTCTCCATCTCGAGGGCAAACCCCTGCGTCCACAGACGGGGCGCCTCGACCGCTTCCTGCAGCGACATGCCATGGTCGATCAGGTTGATGACCGCCTGCATCGCCGAGCCGAAGATGCGCAGGCCGCCCGGCAGACCGAGGGCGAACGCGGGCTTTCCCGCGCGCAGGGCGATGAGCGGCGCCATCGAGGTGGTGACGCGCTTGCCCGGTGCCACGGACAGGGCGCGGCCGGGGCGAGGGTCGAACAGATGCATATAGTTGTTCGGGATCATGCCGGTGCCGGGCACGACGAAGCGGGCGCCGAACAGGCTGTTTATCGTTTGAGTGCTCGCGACGATATTTCCCTCGCCGTCGGCGACCGTGATGTGGGTGGTGTTTGCCGACTCCCCGGGGGCGACGCCGGCGCTCCAGTCTCGGGCGCTCCGCAGGTCGATCTCGGCGCGACGCGCGTCGGCGTAGGCGTGGTCGATCAGGCGCGCGACAGGGACGTCGACGAAGGCCGGATCGGCGGTGGCGACGGCGCGGTCGGCGAAGGCAATCTTCAGCGCCTCGGCCACGAGGTGCAGCGCGTCGGGTGTACCGAACCCCATGCCGCGCAGATCGAAGCCCGCGAGGATGTTGAGCATCTGCGTGACATGCACGCCGGAGGAGGCGGGTGGCGGCGGGCCGACGATCTCGTAGCCGCGATACGCGCCGCGGATCACGTCGCGGTCGATGATGCGAACTGCGGCGAGATCGGCCTGCGTGATATAGGCATCGGCGCGCGCCATGTGATCGGTGAGCGCCCGACCGAGCGCCCCGCCATGAAGCAGACCCGGCCCCTCCGCGGCGATGGCGCGCAGCGTCTCGGCGTAGGCGCCTTGCACGAGCCGCGTGCCGGCGACGATCGGGGAGCCGCCGGGCAGGAACAGGCGGGCGATCTCGGCATCCCGCGCGAGGTCGGCCGCACTCTCGGCGGCGCACTCGCTGAGATAGGGCGTGGCGCGAAACCCGCGTCCGGCGTGGCGGATGGCGGGTTCGAGCACGTCGGCGAGGGGGAAAGTGCCGAAGCGCGCCAGGGTGTCGCACCACGCCTTGAGCGTGCCGGGGACGGCGACGGCGGTGGGGCCGAGCGCGTTCCTGCGCCCGACGGCGTCCATCGTGCCGGGTGCCGCCTTGGGGTCGGGCGTGTAGGTCTCGGGGCCGGTGGCAAGCGGCGCGGTGGCAAGGCCGTCGATCACCAGATGCCGCCCGTCCGCCAGCCGCAGATGCGCGATGCCGCCGCCGAGGATGCCGACCATCATCGGCTCGACCACGGTGAGGGTGAACAGCGCCGCGATGGCGGCGTCGACCGCATTGCCGCCGGCTGCCAGCATCTCCGCGCCGGCGGCGGAGGCGAGCGGGTGATTGGTCACGACCATGCCGCGCGCGCCGCTGGCGGGCTGCTTCTCGCAGTCGAACTGCGTCCCGGCGCGGGCGCGCCAGCCGGTGTCGGTCATGTGTCCTCCCCCCAAACTCCGCTCAGACCGGGAAGACTGCCCCGCGAAGAGAACGGCGAGAACCCACGAACTTACGTCCCGGACCTGACGGGCGGCCGAGATGCGGATACGGGCTTAAGCAGCGATCCCTTTTGCACGGAGCTCCTCGCGCGCTTTTTCGCTCTTGCTCAATTCAAGCCCCATGCCGCGCAGCACGGCATCGGCCTTGGTGAACTGCAGGTTGCGGTACTCGACGACCTCGATGCGGTTGCCCCAGGGATCGAGAAAATCCAGGAACGGGCCATCGAGCATCTTCGCGCCCGCGGCCTTCGCCAAGTCCCGGACACGGGAGCGATCATCGACAACGAGCCCAAAATGACGCGTCCCGTCGGGTGCTTGCGAGCGCCCCTCCATCAAGGCCAGGAATTGATCGCCCATGTCGAGGAAGGCTGACTTGTCGCCGCGCCCCCGCAACTCGAAGCTGAAAATCCGGCCGTAGAACATGAGAGCGTGTTCGATGTCGCCGACTTCGAGTGCGACGTGATTGATGCCGACGAGGCGTGGTTTTGCTTGGTCTGTCATGATTTCCCTCCGTTCCCAAGGAGACTGATTCCGCCAACGCCGCAGGGAACCAGCGTTTCCCCTGCGGCTATCGCGTCGCTATCGGGTGGCGTGGTTTGGTCGCCTGCACGACAATGCGCCGCACGGGAACCGGGGAGAGCCGACATGGAGCTGAACGGACAGGCCGCGATCGTCACCGGCGGCGCGTCGGGACTGGGAGCGGCGACCGCCGCGGCGCTGGCGGGGGCGGGCTGCAAGGTGACGGTGGTGGACCTCAACGAGGCCGCCGCCCAGGGGGTCGCTCAGCGCATCGATGGGCTGGCCGTGGGGTGCGATGTGGCGGATGCGGCGTCGGCCGAGGCGGCATTTGCCCGCGCCCGGGCGACGCATGGCGGGGCGCGGGTGCTGGTCAACTGCGCGGGCATCGGCGTCGCGGGGCGCATCGTCGGCAAGGAAGGGCCGATGAAGCTCGCCGATTTCGAGCGGGTGATACGGGTCAATCTCGTAGGCACGTTCAACATGCTGCGGCTCGCCGCCGCCGAGATGGGCGCGCTCGACCCTGGCGCCGACGGCGAGCGCGGGCTGATCGTCAACACCGCCTCGATCGCCGGCTATGAGGGGCAGGTCGGGCAGGCGGCCTATGCCGCCTCCAAGGCGGGGGTGATCGGGCTCACCATCCAGGCGGCGCGCGAGCTGGCGCGCGCGGGGGTGAGGGTCATGACGATCGCGCCCGGGCTGATCCAGACGCCGATGTTCGGCGGGCTGCCGCAGGAGGTGCGGGACGGTCTTGCCGCCTCGGTGCCGTTCCCGGCACGGCTCGGGATGCCGGAGGAATATGCCGCCCTCGTGCTGCACATCGCGGCCAATCGGTTCCTTAACGGTGAGACCATCCGGCTCGACGGCGCGCTCAGGATGGCGCCGCGATAATTTCCCCGGTCAGACGAACCGGAGGTCAACGATGCCGGGCGCGCCGCCGGCATCCGACACCATCTCGCCGGGCTCGGCGGCCCTGGTGTGATCCACCTGGGTGGGTTGTTTCACGAGCTGGAAGGAAGCGGGAGGATAGCCCGCCTGGCAGGCGGCGAGGCCACAACAGGCGATGATGGCGAGCGCGGCGGTGCGCATAGTGGGCTCTCCGGTGCGTCGGGACGGTGATTCGTCCCGCGCACGTTATGAGCGCACGCGCCGTGCTGCACGGTGAGCCGCTTCACAGCGTCGGCAGAAATTATCCCGCCTTCGCCTCTCGGCGCCGCGCATGGAGGATGAACTCGGTATAGCCGTTGGGCTGCGCGCGGCCCTTGAAGATGAGGTCGCGGGCGGCGGCGAAGGCCGGCCCCTGGAAGGCGGGCGCCATCGGGCGATACAGCGTGTCGGCGGCGTTCTGCCGGTCGACCACCTCGGCCATGCGCTTGAGCGTCGCCATCACCTGTTCCTCGGTGACGATGCCGTGGTGCAGCCAGTTGGCGATGTGCTGGCTGGAGATGCGCAATGTGGCGCGGTCCTCCATCAGCCCGACATCGTGGATGTCCGGCACCTTGGAGCAGCCGACGCCCTGGTCGATCCAGCGCACCACGTAGCCGAGAATGCCCTGGCAGTTGTTGTCGAGCTCCTGGGCGATCTCGTCGGGCGAGAAATTGGGCCGGTCGGCGAGCGGGATGGTGAGCAGATCGGCGAGTTTCGCGCGGGGGCGCTTGGACAGCTCCTCCTGGCGTTTCGCCACGTCAACCTGGTGGTAATGCAGCGCGTGCAGGGTGGCGGCGGTGGGGGAGGGCACCCAGGCGGTGTTGGCGCCGGCCTCGGGGTGGCCGATCTTCTGCGCCAGCATGTCGGCCATCCGGTCGGGGGCGGCCCACATGCCCTTGCCGATCTGCGCCCGCCCGCGCAGGCCGCAGGCGAGGCCGATGTCGACGTTCTGGTCCTCGTAGGTCTTGATCCACACCGAGTTCTTCATCTCGTTCTTGCGGATCATCGCCCCGGCCTCCATCGAGGTGTGGATCTCGTCGCCGGTGCGGTCGAGGAAGCCGGTGTTGATGAAGACGACGCGCTCGCGGACGGCGTGGATGCAGGCCTTGAGGTTCGCCGAGGTCCGCCGCTCCTCGTCCATGATGCCGACCTTGAGCGTGTTGCGCGGCAGGCCGAGCAGCGCCTCGACACGGGCGAAGATCGTGTCGGTGAAGGCGGCCTCCTCGGGGCCGTGCATCTTCGGCTTGACGATGTAGACGGAGCCGGCGCGGCTGTTGTGGATCGGCCCGCCGCCGCGGATGTCGTGCAGCGCGACGAGCGACGTCACCGCCGCGTCGAGCATCCCCTCGGGGATCTCGGCGCCGTCGCGGTCGCGCACCGCGTCGGTGAACATGTGGTGGCCGACATTGCGCACCAGCATCAGGCTGCGGCCGGGCAGCGTGATCGTGCCCCCGACGGGCGCATCGTATCGCCGGTCGGTATGCAGCCGTCGGGTCATCATCTGGCCGGCTTTCTTGAAGGTGTCCTCCAAGGTGCCCTTCATCAGCCCGAGCCAGTTGCGGTAGGCGAGCACCTTGTCGGCGGCGTCCACCGTGGCGACCGAGTCCTCGCAGTCCTGGATGGTGGTGATGGCGGCCTCCATCACCACGTCGGCCACGCCGGCCGGATCGTC
>DATIMU010000322.1:0-5999 GCA_035475015.1 Acetobacteraceae bacterium | reverse complement strand
CAGCGCCGCGAGTTCATGATGGCGAACGACGTGTTCGAGACGGTCGCCGAGATGCGCGCCGAGATCATTCACGCGATGGTGGCGCGCCGCATCCCCGAGAAGGCCTTCGCCGAGCAGTGGGAACTCGCCGAGCTCACCGAGGACGTGCGCAACACGCTCAATCTCGACCTGCCGATCCAGGAATGGGGCCACGAGGAGGGCATCGACGAGACCGCGCTGCGCGAGCGCATCGAGCGCGCGTCGGACAGCATGATGGCGGCCAAGGCGGCCAATCTCGGCCCCGACCTCATGCGCTTCATCGAGAAGTCGCTGCTGCTGCAGGTGCTCGACGCGGTGTGGAAAGAGCATCTCTATGCGCTCGACCATCTGCGCCAGGGCATCGGCTTGCGCGCCTATGGCCAGCGGGACCCGCTGAACGAGTACAAGACCGAGGCGTTCGCGCTGTTCAACGCCATGCTCGACGAGCTCAAGGAGCGCGTCACCGCGATGCTCTCCCGCGTCGAGGTGCAGCCCGAGCGCCCGCCCGAGCCGCTGTTCCAGCCGCTGCAGCAGATGATGTTCGAGAGCCACCCCGAGCCCGAGCCGATGATGGCCGGCGCCGGCGGCCCCGACATGGCGCTCGAAATGGCCGCCGCTCCCGCGCCGGTGCAGGTCTTCGCCCAGCCGATGCGCAGCGAGGCGGTGGACCCGAACGACCCGGCCACATGGCACAGCACCCCGCGCAATGCGCCCTGCCCGTGCGGCTCGGGCAAGAAGTACAAGCACTGCCACGGGCGCATCACCTGAAACCACTATCGTAGGGCGGAATTCATTCCGCCAACGCGATCGCAAGCCGGTTCGGATGTTGCGGCAGAGCGCCATCGCCGCAAGTCGACCCACAAGGCGTCATCGCGAGCCGCGCAGCGGCGTGGCGATCCATCGCGCCTCCAGGCGGGCGGCCGCCTGGATTGCCGCGTCGCTTCGCTCCTCGCAATGACGCCGATCATCGCGTTCCGAGTCGATCACGCACGTACGCAGTAAGCGCCGTAAGGACCGAAACACGACTTGCGACACCGCGCCGTCGGACGCCATGATGCGCGGGCTGATCGAGACGCATCCGGACCGCATATGTGCCGCTGCCCGACATCATGACGCGAGCCGCTCGGCCTGAACTGGCCGCCACCGTCCTCGCCGCGTTGCTCTGCGCGTCCACCGGCGCCCGCGCCCAGCCCGCCGAACGAGCGCCGGATACCATGGAGGCGCGCGTCCTGGCGTGCGCGCCCTGTCATGGCAAGGTCGGAGAGGGCACCAGCAACGACTACTTCCCGCGCCTCGCGGGCAAGCCAGCGGGCTATCTCTACAACCAGCTCGTCGCGTTCCACGAGGGGCGGCGGCGCTATCCGCCGATGAACTATCTCCTGGAATTCCTCCCCGACACGTACCTTCACAAGATGGCCGAATATTACGCGGCGCAGCGCCCGCCGCTGCCGCCGCGCCCGGTGCCGATCGTCAGCAACGAGGTGCTGGCGCGCGGCGAGGCCATCGTCACGCATGGCGATCAGCAACGCGGCGTTCCGGCCTGCGCCGGCTGCCACGGCCCGTCCTTCACCGGCATGGAGCCGGCGATCCCCGGCCTCGTCGGCCTCAACGCACGCTACATCAGCGCGCAGCTCGGCGCCTGGCGCTACGGCACGCGCACCGCGGCGGCACCCGAGTGCATGCAGATCGTCGCCGGACTGCTCACCGAGGCCGACGTAACGGCGGTGGCGGCGTATCTGTCCAACCTACCGATCCCCGCCGATCCCGCGCCGGTGCCGCATGGGACGCTGCCCATGCCGCTCGCCTGCGGCAGCGAACCGAACTGAGGAGGCGGAAATGCAGCGTCCTCGATCGGGTCTCGCCCGGCTCCGCGTCTGGCTTTCGGCGGCCGCGCTGCTGGCAATGTCGCATCTGCTGGCGGCTGCGGAAACCACGCTGGCCGCCGATGCCGAACTCGTAAAGCAAGGCGAGTACCTCGCCCGCGCGGGCGATTGCACCGCTTGCCACACCTCGCCTGGCGGCGCGCTGTTCGCCGGCGGACGACCGATGCCGACGCCGTTCGGAACCTTGTACTCCTCCAACATCACGCCCGACCCAGCCACCGGGATCGGCATGTGGACCGCCGACCAGTTCTACACGATGATGCACACTGGCCGCTCGCCGGATGGCGGGCTGATCTATCCGGCCATGCCGTTCGCCAACTACACCAAGGTCACGCGCCAGGACTCGGACGCGATCTTCGCGTATCTGCGCTCCACGCCGCGAATTTACGCACCCAATCGGCCGCACGATCTCCGTTTCCCCTACAACAATCGCTCGCTGATCCTCGGCTGGCGCACCCTGTTCTTCCGGCAGGGCGAGTACCAGCCGGACAAGGGCAAGTCCGACGAGTGGAATCGCGGCGCCTATCTGGTGCAGGGCCTCGGCCATTGCTCGATGTGCCACACGCCGATCAACGCGCTCGGCGGCAACTCGGAATCGCAGGCGTTCGAGGGCGGCCTGATCCCGATGCAGGATTGGTACGCGCCGTCGCTGACCTCGAACAAGGAGGCCGGGCTCGGCGAGTGGAGCATCAAGGACATCTCCGACCTGCTGCGCACCGGCGTCTCGGCGCGCGGCGCGGTCTACGGCCCGATGGCGGAGGTCGTCTACAACAGCCTGCAGTACATGACCGACGAGGATACGCGGGCGATGGCGGTGTATCTCAAGAGCCTCGGCCAGGGTCGCCCGCCGGAAGCGCCCGTCTCCACCATCCCGACCGCCGAAAGCAGCCTGCTGACGCGGCTCGGGCAGAGCGTCTACGAGGCGCATTGCGCGACCTGCCACGGCGCGCTGGGACGCGGGATGCCGCCCGACTATCCGCCGCTCGCCGGCAATCAGTCGATCCAGATGGCCTCGGCGGTCAACCCGATCCGCATCGTGCTGAACGGCGGCTATCCGCCGGGCACCGAAGGCAACCCGATGCCGTACGGGATGCCGCCCTTCGCGCAGAGCCTATCCGACGACGAGGTCGCCGCCGTCGTCTCGTTCATCCGCTCATCCTGGGGCAATCGCGGCGACGCGGTATCCGCGCGCCAGGCGAACGAGCTGCGTTCCGCGCCGCTGAACTGAGGACCGCATGATAAATTCAGGCCCCGACACCTCGCCGGACGACGCGGTGGACACCATCGTCGCGACGGGGGCGCGCGGCGCCATCGTGCTCGCCGGCATTGCCACCGCCATCGTCATCGCGATCTGGCTGGCCTTCTACTATTTCGTGTTCCTGCCGCGCGGGCCGGTGCCGTGACAGCACTCGGGCGCTAATGGTGACGATCCCTCCGCACGACGGCAGCGCCGAACATGCTGCGCGCATCGAACGCCGCTGGGCCTCGCTCGCCGTCGTCATCGTGGTCTTCCTGATCGTGATGGCGGCGTTCGCCGGCATCCATCAGGCGACGATGCCGCAAGCGCGGGTGGAGCTCGCCGATCCGCGCACCCTGCATGTCTCGGGCGAGTTCATCGAGAGCAATCTCGGCACCGAGATCGAGCCCGACGGCTCGGTGATGGTGCGCGCCATCGGCCAGCAATACTCGTTCACCCCGCAATGCATCGTGGTGCCCACCGATACCGAGGTGAAATTCCGCGCCACCAGCGCCGACGTGGTGCACGGCTTCCTGATCGACGGCACCAACGTCAACGTCATGCTGGTGCCCGGCTACGTCTCGACCGCGACGACGCGCTTCGCCACCGCGTCCGAGCGCCACATGCCGTGCCACGAATTCTGCGGCACCGGCCACGAGGGCATGTGGGGCAAGATCAAGGTGATCGACAAGGCGGCGTTTCAGAAGATGGCGTCCGACCGGCGGAGACTGAATTGTGTTGAGTAGCAAGCGGCTGATCCTGGCGCATTTCTGGGTGGCCTTCGCCGGCTTCGGCCTCGCGCTGCTGCTCGGCGAATGGCAGATGTTCATCCGCAGCCCGCTACACGCCTGGATCGGCAATCCCGAACTCTACTACCGCTCGGTGACGGCGCACGGCTCGACGATGGGCTACGTGTTCCCGACCCTGGTGGCGATGGGCTTCGGCTACGCCATCACCGAGGCCGCGCTCAAACGGCCGCTGATCGGCCGCCGCTGGGCGTGGCTCGGCTTCTGGCTCGTCGTGATCGGCACCGTGACGGCGGTGGTGCCGGTGGCGCTGGGCCGCGCCTCGGTGCTCTACACCTTCTATCCGCCGCTGATCGGCAGCCCGTTCTACTATATCGGCGTCGTCCTCGTGGTCGTCGGCTCGTGGGTCTGGGTCGCGCTGACGTCGGTGAACCTCTACGCCTGGAAGCGCGACAATCCCGGCCGCGCGGTGCCGCTCGCGATGTTCGCCAACGTCGCCGGCTCGTATCTCTGGGCCTGGACGGCGGTCGGCGCCGCCATCGAGCTGATCTTCCAGATCCTGCCGGCGGCCCTCGGCCTGACGACGACGATCGACGCCGGGCTGTCGCGCGTGTTCTTCTCCTGGACGCTGCACGCGATCGTCTATTTCTGGCTGATGCCGACCTACATCGCCTACTACACCATCGTGCCGCGCGCGATCGGCGGCCGGCTGTACAGCGACACGATGGGGCGGCTCGCGTTCATCCTGTTCCTCATCGTCGCCATGCCGATCGGCATCCATCACCTGTTCATGGACCCGCAAGTCGGCGCGGGCTTCAAGTTCATGCACTCGGTGTTCACCGCATTGGTCGCGCTGCCCACGCTGCTCACGGTGTTCACGATATGCGCCTCGGTCGAGATCGCCGCCCGGCTGCGCGGCGGCAAGGGCGCGTTCGGCTGGCTCCGCGTGCTGCCGTGGCGCAATCCGATCATGCTGGCGACCGCCTTCTCGTTCATCATGCTCGGCTTCGGCGGCGCCGGCGGGCTCATCAACATGAGCTACCAGCTCGATTCCACCATCCACAACACGCAATGGATCACCGGCCACTTCCACCTGATCTTCGGCGGCGCCATCGTCATCATGTATTTCGCGATCGCCTACGACCTGTGGCCGCACCTCACCGGCCGCGCGCTCGACGGCTTCGGCATGATGCGCGCCCAGCTCTGGACCTGGTTCGTCGGCATGATGGTGCTGACCTTCCCGTGGCACTGGGTCGGCATCCTCGGGATGCCGCGCCGCATGGCGTTCTACGACTACACCGACCCGGCACTCGCGGCGCAGGCGGCGTCCGTCGTCGCCTCGGTGATCGGCGGCGCCATCCTCGTCGTCTCGGGCGCGCTGTTCATCGCCGTGCTGATCCGCGGCCAGATTGCGCCGCGCGCCGAGGCCGGCGAGTACCGCTTCGCCGTCGCGGTGCATGAGCCGCGCAGCGTCGCCCCCGCGCTCAACGGCTTCGCCCTGTGGCTGTCGCTGATGATCGGCCTTACGATCATCAATTACGGCTTTCCCATCGCGCACCTGATCGCGCTGCCGAACACGGCGGTGCCGGTCGTCATGGTCGGGACCGGACGATGAGCGAGTGGAGCGTCTTCTCGCCGCGCGACCGCTGGTTCACCGCGAGCGTCGCTATCACCGCCGGCATCGCCGTGGTGGCGGCGGCGGCCGGCTTCATCTGGTTCCCCTCGCTCGACGCGGGCGGTCGCATCCAAGGGGTATGGAATGCGATCTGCAGCGCCGCCGGTCTGGTGCGCGAGGCCCCCGCCGGCGCCGATATCGTGCCGGCCACCCACAAAACCAGCGGCGTCATCGTCACCTCGGAGATGCTGCAGGGCGCCAGCCCCGAATCGATCGGCCGCGGCGCGACCCTCGCGCTGCGCTGCACGATGTGCCACGGCGCGCGCGGCATGAGCCTGGCGAACTCGCCCAACCTCGCGGGCCAGTACGCCGCCGTCGTCTACAAGGAATTGCAGGACTACAAATCCGGCGCGCGGACCAGCGCGATCATGCAGCCGCTGGTCGTCGGCCTGTCCGAGCCGGACATGCGCGACCTCGCCGCCTATTACGACTACCTGCCG
>DATIMU010000321.1:0-3306 GCA_035475015.1 Acetobacteraceae bacterium | reverse complement strand
CGCGGCTCTGCAGGTATTCGAGCTGACGCAGCCAGGCCTCGCGATTGGGCAGGGTGATGGCGATGTGATTGATCGCGCAGGGCATACCGAACATGCCCCATTCGGCGGGCGGCGCCGGCAGGTCGGTGTTCTCGACGAGCGCCACGTCGTGGTGGTTCATCTGGCCGGAATGGTCGCCGCTGTAGAAGCGCATCCTCGGCGGGTTCGGCCGCGTCGGCGTGGCCTTCAGCTCGCCGACCTGTCGGAACCCGATGGTTTCCGTCCAGAACCGATGGCTCTCCTCGAGGTCGCGGACGTTCAGCACCAGATGGTTGAGCCCGGCCGGCGTGACCGGACCGGATGCGGGCGAGTTCACTTGCGACATTCTTTCCCTCCTCGTTCGGCGAAGCTCCGGCCATCCTTCTCGTCGGCCTGCCGGCGGCAAGCGTGGCGATGGTGGACCAGCTCGTTCTTGATCTTGTTCGACAGGTGCCACGGAGCAGGCGCGCGCTCGCGCGCCAGGCTCGACGGCACCGTGGCCCGTTCCGACAATACGTGGGAGCCGCGCGGGAGAGAACCGTGCGCCGGCTAAATCGATGTATAAGCATTGCTTATGGACAAGCCCGCCGGTCCGACGCCCTCCAGCGCAACCCGCGCCGCCCCGAGGCGCGGCAGGTCGCGCGACGGCGTGGCCGCAACCGCCGCCGAACGGACGCTGACGCCCCGGCTCAAGCAGGCCAAGCTCGACCTCCTGCCGATCCTGCACGAGCTCCTTCGCACCCGCAGCGTAACCCGCGCGGCGCGCGCGCTCGGCATCACCCAGCCCGCCGCCAGCCAGGCCCTGCAGCGCCTTCGGGCGGCGTTCGGGGATGACTTGCTGGTCTCGATCGGGCGCGACCTGCAACTGACGGAACGGGCCGAGGCACTGGCCGCGCCGCTCGGCGGCGTGCTCGCGGAGATCGACCGGCTGCTCCTCCCGGTCAGGCCGTTCGATCCGGCGAGCGAGGCCCTGCACGTCTCGATTGCCACCGCCGATTATGCCACGGCGTTGCTCGCCCCCATTCTCGCGGAGATCTGCGCCGCCGAGGCGCCGCGTGTGGTGTTCGAGTTCATCAGCGCCGGCGTGCGGACTGCCGACGATCTGGCGAGAGTCGATTTCCTGATCGGGCCGCGCGCCTTCGGTCGGACTCTGGGCAAGCGGATCGGCAGCCTGCCGCTGTGGCAGGACGAGATGGTCTGCATCGCGCCGAGCGGCACCGCGCTGCCCTCGCGGATCACCGCCGAGACCTTCCGCCGCTCGCGCCAGGTCGCCTATCTGATGAACCCGCGGGTGCCGGAACGGATTCAGACGCAGCTCCAGCCGACCTCGGCCCTCGAGACCGCGCGGGTCTGCACCGTGCCGGATTTCCTCGTGCTCGGCGCCATCGTCGAGAAGGCCAACTGCGTCGCGCTGGTCCCGCGCAAGGTCGCCAATCAGCTCGCGCGCTGGCACGCGCTCAAGATCATCGAGCTCGTCTACGCCAACAAGCATCTCGCGATCGACGCCTATTGGAGCCTCGCCGCCAACGGCAAGCGCGGTCACACTTGGTGCCGCGACCTGCTCGCCCGCGCCGCCAGCCGCATCGGGTGAGAGCGCCAGTCCATTGCGGGATCGGCAGGTGCGGGCTAAGAGCGCGACAGGGAGATCCAAGGGGAGGCGTGAATGACGGAGCTGCTGCCCAAGACACGCGAGGCCTTGCTGCAGGTCGGAACGTCGACCCTGTCGGGTGCGCTGTTCCGCCGCGGATTGCGCAACATGGTGATGCAGGACGTGCGGCCGATGCGCCCCGACCTGCCGCGCCTCGTCGGCATCGCCTACACCATGCGCTTCATTCCGTCGCGCGACGACAAGGACGCGCCGGGCGCGCCGGGGCGCCAGCCGATCCAGCGGCAGGCGATGGAGGAGTGTCCGCCCGGCCACGTGCTCGTGGTGGACGCGCGCGGCGATGCCCGCGCCGCCTCCGCCGGGGATCTGTTCATCGGACGCCTCAAGGCGCGCGGCTGCGCCGGCATCGTCACCGATGGCGGGCTCCGCGACACCGACGGCGTCCACAAGGTCGGCCTGCCCGCCTATTGCAAGCAGCCATCCTCGCCGCCGAGCCCGGTGGCGCATCATCCCTGCGACATCAACCTGCCGATCGCCTGCGGCGGCGTCGCAGTCTATCCCGGCGATGTTATCGTCGGCGACCGCGACGCGGTGATCGTCATTCCGCCGGGCATTGTCGACGAGGTCGCCGAGGAGGCGCTCGCGACCACGCTGTATGACGAGTTCGCCGAGGAGGAGGTGGCGCGCGGCCGCACGCTGGTCGGGCTGTTCCCCAACCCCGGCGAGGAGGCGAAGCGCGACTTCGAGGCGTGGAAGAGGAAGCGGGGCGGCGGCTCGTAGCGTTCACGCGATCGCGTGGACTGGTGCGGTGGCTGAGGTTTCGTGCTAGTTTCTGAAAAAACCGACTGATTCGAACTCGCCCGCAAGGAGGTCCGTCGTGAGGTTCATCGTCGCGTCATTCGCCCTCTCCACGCTGCTGGCGGGAGTGGCCCTGCCGCATCACGGCTTCGCCCAGACCCCGCAGCAGGAGCGGATGAAATCCTGCAACACCCAGGCGGGGACGCAGAAGCTCGCGGGTGACGCGCGCAAGAGCTTCATGAGCGACTGTCTCTCGGGCAAGCCCGCTGCCACGCCGGCCGCCGCGCCGCAGACGCCGCAGGAGCGGATGAAAAGTTGCAACACGCAGGCGACGGCGCAGAAGATCACCGGTGACGAACGCAAGACGTTCATGAGCACTTGCCTGCGCGGCTGAATTCTCTTCGGGAGTTGGAATTGATGCGCACCGCCACGATCGCCTGCCTCGCCCTGCTGCTCGCCGGCCCGGGCCTCGCCTGGTCGCAGACGCCCAGCACCTCGCCCGGCACCACGGCGCCCCCGAGCACCAGCACGACCAGGCCGACGGCCACGCCACCCGCCGCCGCTCGCACCACGCACGCCGGACGCACCGCCACGACACCCGGCACGACGGCGCTGCCGACCGGCGGCTACGCGGTCGAATCCGAAGCGAAGGCGCACTGCCCGACGGACACCGTGGTGTGGGCCAATACGTCGTCCAAGGCGTATCACATGAGCGGAACGAAATATTACGGCAAGACCAAGCACGGCGCCTACATGTGCCTGAAGGACGCCGACGTGGCGGGCTATCACGGCTCGAAGCCGGGCGCCGTCGCGGCCAAGAAGAAGACGCCCTGAGTCTCTGGCGCGCAAAGCAGAGGCGGAATGGCTTCCGCCCTACGGCCTGG
>DATIMU010000320.1:0-7222 GCA_035475015.1 Acetobacteraceae bacterium | reverse complement strand
CTGGTCGATGGTCGGCATTGATCTGTCAAGCTCCGAGGAGGATGGGGCGGCCGATGCGATCGACGGCGATCCGGCGGGTCGTGTCCCCGCCAGTCAGAGGTGCCGTCAGAGGATCAGCACCGGATTGCCGTTCTGATCGGTCAGGGCAGCACCGGTGTTGGTCTCGATCGCGCCAGGCGGCACGGGGGGCGTCGATAGCGTCACAACGGGAAGTAGGACGGTACGGCTGAGCGTGCGCCCGTTGGTGGTCACGATGGAGATCGTGACCATGTACGTGGTGCCCGCGGCACCACCCGACAGCCACAGCACCGCGGTGGCGCCATCGGCCGCCGCGCTGTCGAGCGTGAGATCGCCCGGGTGGTTCGGTCCGATCTCGACATCGAGTTCGGCGATGCTGTCGCCATCGTTGCCAATGAGAGCAGCGGAGATGTCGAACACGTAGTCGAGCACGTCCGCCGGGTCCTTCACCGGCCAGGCAAGTGGCCGCGGCGCCGTGGCGGTGGAGCCACGGGGGACGGGGACGAAGCTGTCGAGCACCACGGCGCGCGCGCTGCTCGGCCGCCAGACATGGCTGGCTGCTGTCGGCATGTTTGCCTCTCGGGACGGGAGTTCGGGGGTCGGCGGTCCGGCTCGGCACCGGGCAGGATCAGGCCTTGGTAAGCGCCGCGATTTGAGCGGCGAGCGCCTGAAGCTGGGCCTGCAGATCGGCGAGCGACGGGGCCGGCGGCGCGGCCACCGGCGGCGGTGCGGTGAAGGCGGAGCCGTCGTAGAGGCAACCCTGGGCCACACCGGAAATGCCAGTCACATCCACCCAGACCAGCGCTGGGGCAAACAACGAGCTTATGTCGGCATCGGTGGCGAACAGCTCGGCCACAGCACCGTCTTGAATTCTCGCGAATGTTTTCGTAGCCATCGTTACCACCTCACGATCACGAAGCCGCTGGCGCCCCACGCGCCGATCTGAGCACCGTTCAGCGTGCCGGCGCCGGCCGCTCCACCACCAGGGGAATATCCCGTGTTGCCCGTCGCACCGGCGACCGAGCGGGTGCCAGTCCCAGCAGCACCTCCACCCATCCCGCCAAGGCCGGCGGTTCCGGTCTGTCCGTCCGAACCAAAGAGGTTGATATCTCCGCCCACACCCTGGCCCGCCGGAGCGCCGTTCTGTGGCGCCGATATATTGGCGAGGCTGTTAAGGCCGCCCCCGGTTGCGCTGACGAAAGTCCCGAAGCTGGAGGTCCCTCCGGGGCCGGGGCCGGTCGTGGTCGTGCCGGCGGCCCCGCCGGCGCCGATCGTGACGGGAATCGCCTGACCTGGCGTAAGCCCGGCGATGCGCCGGCGCGCATAGCCGCCGCCGCCGCCGCCGCCGCTCGGTGCGGTGGAAGTTGAGGCATAACTCCCGGAGCCAGCACCCCAGACCTCGACCTCCACAGTGGTGACACCGGCTGGCACGGTGAAGGAGCCGGAAGTGCCGAAGCTCTGCACGCCGGACGCGAAGCCAGGCCGTAGCGAGGGCAATTTCCAGGCAAGAAATGGTGCGGTCGGTAGCGTCGAGATGCTGGCCCCGGTGACGGCGGTCTGACCATAACCGACAGTGATGACGTAGAGCCCAGCCCAACCGTTATCGATCGGCGGCGTGGCCTGCGTACCCGCTGGGGCGGGCGCGCCGGCCTTGAGCTGGAGTTGGACCCGCTGGATGCGCTGGGTGTTCTGCGCCACCCCGCTGTTGTTCGGGCCGCTATAGGGCTGCGTGGGATTGGCGGCGTTGTAGTAGGGCAGCACCACCGGCCCGGTGTCGCTCTCCTGCAGCGCCGCTTGGATAAGGTAGTTGACCGACTGCCCCGAGGTGGTCGGCGCGGTCAGCGTGAAGCTGGTCGACGCGAGATTGATGCCCATTTTCACCAGAGGATCGGTGATGTCCGCCGGCAACGTGCCAAAGGCGAGCGTATCGACCACCGAAAGCTGCGCGATGCTGCCCGGTGCCACGGTGACACTCATGGAGGCGGGCGACGTTGGCGTGCAGGCGAGCCCGTCGGCGACCATGCCGGTGCCGAGCACCGCCTGCGCCAACGCGCCGATAGCCACCATCGCATTCCGATTGACGGCGAGCAGGTCGGAGTCGAGCGGAATGCTGCCCGGATAGACCAGGTTCCTGTCCATGTATTCTTCCCAAAACCGGAGGTCAGTTGGTGATGCGCGTCCAGGCGACGGTAGCGACCGGGAGCACGCCGGCGATGGCGGCGTTGATGTCCTCGTCCGTCACCTGCCCCTGCACCATGTCGAGGCTGGCGTATTCCAGGGCGCCGCGCCCGTAGCCGCCGGCTGGCGCACCCCAGCCGGAGACTTGCGCGATGCCGTTTCCATGCGGGCGGAAGGCCGTGACGAAGCACTGATACGGCAGATTGAGGCTGCCCCAGGCGCCCGCCATGCCGTAGCCGGTGGCGAGGCCATAAGCACCCGTATCGGCGGCACGGGCGGGCTCGAAGATCACGGGCGGCCGGCCGGTCAGATCCAGCAGCACCGCGCCGATCGCGCCGCGCGTCCCGCGTTCGCGCAGCAGTTCGCGCTGGATGCGCGTGCGAAACGCATCGTCCGACTGCGCACCACGTCGAGAGAGACGGGTGCCGAAGCAATCCCGCGCGATCATGTCGAGCCACACACCGGTCGCTGTCGCGATGCGCGTCTGCGCCATGACGAAGCCGAGCAAGCCATAGAGCCATGCCCAACCGGCGGCGAGGCCGCTGAGCACGCCGTCGAGTACGGGGCTCGTGTCGGCGAACCAGCGCGCGGGCAGCACCGCCTTGATCCGCCGGAGCATGTCCTGTTGATCGCCGATGAGCTGATCGGGGGCCATATCAGTTCACCGCGACCAGGCCAGCCTTGACTACGCCAGATGCCGCGGGCACGAGGTCGGATGCGGTGCCGTTGATGAGCACCTGGCTGACATTCGTCACTGCCGGATGCGCCGCGTAGGCAATCTGCGCGACGCGGGTCAGCGGCAATGGGGCGCCAATCGGCAGCGCATTGACGAACACGGTGATTGCGCCGCCGACCGCGGCGGCGACAGCGGGCTTCTGCGCCGTGCCGGTAACCGCGATGGTGAGCGAGATCGCGGCCTGCACCCTCGTCGGCGGTCGCACGGCGTAGATGGAGCCTACCGGCCGCACCGCCTCGATCGCCGTGGCAACCGTGGCGAGCAAGGCGGCGGACGGCCCGCCAGAACCGTCGTCCACCGTGACGACGAAACTTCCGGGATGCCACGCGCCGGTGGTGTCCTGGTTCTCTTGGATCGTGTATTGCAGGCCTTGCTGGACCGAGGTGATCGCATAACCAACGGCGAGCGGCGTGGCGCGGGAGCGGCTGTCCAGATAATTGGCGAAACGGTCGCGGAGCGCGCCGTCGGCCTCGGCGTCCAGCCCGTTCTGGAAAGGTGCTGCATTCGTCACGGCATCGACGCCGGGCATCGCGGTGGCGAGCTGGGTGACGCTAGCCGCCTGCACGTTGCCGGCGCTCCCAGCAAGCTGCGCCTGCACCGGCACGTCCAATATGGCGACACCGCTCGCCAATATGTAGCCGTTCTGCGCCACCGAGAAGGCGGGGCTGGCGGGGTCCGCAATCACCACGAAGGTCTGCGTGCCGTCCGCGGTGCGCGCCAGCGCGCCGACCGGCACCAGCGCCGCGATGGACGGCGTGAAGCGCGACACCGTCACGAGGCCCGTGGCGGGCACCGCCGCCAGCCGCGCCAGGGCGAAATCCGCCATCCAGCTGTCGAGGTCAGCACCCGTGCTGGTGGCGGCCCGCGTGGTCTGCAGTACTTGCAGAATCAACCATTGCATCCAGAGGGCGACTGAGGCGTTGGCCTCCAGCACAGCGCGCAGTACCGAGCCCACGGTGAGGTCGAGCAGCTGGCGCGACGACGCCTGCGCCGAGGCGGCCATCGTCTGTACCAGCGACGAGAAGTTTTGCAGCGAGAGTTGCATCATGCGCTCACTGGAAATGAAAGGATCTGGGTCTGTCCGCTCGGCGCGTCCACGTAGCGGATATGGACGTAGACAGTGCCTGCGGCTCCGGAGGGCGAGAGCTGCACGTCGATCACCGGTTCGGGCGTACGGGCGACGGCCGACTCCTTGAAGATCTGGCTACGCACGACAGCGCGGATCTGAAGGGCGTTGCCGGGCTGGCCGATGAACTGCGCGAGGCCAGCGCCGTAATCGGGCTGCCAGATATACTCGCCGGGGCTGGTGAGCAGCCGGCGCAGCACGCGCTGCTGGCCGAGCAGCGGTCCGGACGCGGTCGCGAGATCGCCTGTCGGACCCGTCGCCAGGTCCGAGCCCCATTGGTGCGAAAGGTCGGGCATCTTGGTCCTTTGCTCGTACGCTGCCGCGCCAACAGCCCACGCGCCGGTAACCGGCGGGCGTCAGTCTTGCGGTGAGGGTGTCGCGCCGCCGCCGTGAGTGTGCGCGTCGTAGTGCTGGCGCAGCCGATCGAGCGAGCCGTGCCGGTCGTACACGTCGCCGTCGACGTGCAGATCGCCTTTCACTTGTACCGTTCCGTCGTTGGCGAGCTTCAGGAAGCTGCCGCCCTTGTGGACGAGCCACAGCTCGCCGACCGGGGCGGCAGGCGCGCGTTGCGTGTCGCTGAACGCGCGGCCGACGATGACGCCATGCTCCGAGTCTCCCTCCTGCGAGAGAACCAGTACCTGGTCACCGGGCGACGGCGGGCACGCCATGCCCCAGCCCGCGCCGACCCACGCGGAGAGGATCGGCAACCAGCCGCTCAGCACGCCCTCCGGCTGCAGCTGCACGCGAGCGGTGGCGGCGTCGGGATCGACCGACGTGACCAAGCCGAAACGCGGCTGCCCGGCGGCCTGGTCGAGCGCGCCGGCTTGCGCCTTGAGCGCGTTGAGGAACCGTTCCATGTCTGGACTCCTGCTAGCCGGTTATGCTTGCAACGATATCGGCCGGCGGCGTCGCTTGGGTTCCGGGGTCCATGTTCTTGCAGCGGAGATGCTGGGTGAAGCCGCCTTCGACGTGCAAGTGCCGCTCGATCGTGTCCACGTAGTAGGTCTGGTCGAAATCGGTGCCGGTACCCTGGAGCGTGATGAGACTGCGTGGCGTCAGGGTGAGCTCACCGGGTATCGTTGCGCTGATGACGCGCTCGTGGCGGGTAAGTTCGGCGAGCTTCTGCTGTGCGAGTTGCAGCGCCTGATCGGAGGTAAGATTGGGGCGGACAATCACGTATCGCTGTGGCGGCCCGGAACGGGCGCTACCGAGACCGGCGCCTTGGCCGCGCGCGTGCGAGCGCGCAGTCTGCGTGAACGCACTCTGCTGGCGGCTATTCCAGCTCTTGACCGTCACCTCGATGTCGCGCGCGAGGGTGAGCGAACGCTCGAGGCGGAGATCGAGCACGGTGTCCGGCGACAAGGTAAGCGCGACGTCGGCGCCGGCGGGTGGCTGGAAGCAGAGCGTGGTGCCGCTGACGAACACGTCGAAACCTTCCTGCTGGGCGAGGAACACCAGCAGATCCCACTCCGTCGTCGCGCGGCTGAACTGCCCCAGCGTGATGCGGTCGTGCTCGTCCTGGTAGTAGCGCCCCACCGGCGTGCGGGTCTCGGTGACCTGGGAGGCAAGATTGTGCCTGCCGGCAAACAGCTGCGCGATCTCGCTCGCGGTGCGATTGGCAAAGGTCTCCTGCGTGCGCGACTCGATCAGTGCGGCGGTGAGGTCTCGTCCCTCGGCGTGGATCACGCCCTGCACGGGATCGAGACCGACCAGGTCGACCGCGCCCTGCACCACGCTGGTAAAGCCGATGCCATCGAGGCTCATCCGCACGTCGAGCAATATGTCGGAGGTGCCCGACCAGAACGAGGCATTCGACGGATCGGCGTTGATCGCCACGGTGATGCTGAATCGGTCGGCGGCGTAATGGTTGTTGGAATATACTTGCGCCTCGATTGCACCGGCCACGGGCGTTCCGTTGGCGAGCACCGCGAGGCGCGGGAAGCGGATGCTACTGGGCAGCAATGCCACCTCCGGCGCTCAGGTCGCGATCGGGGATCAGCAAGGTGACGACACCGGCGAGCATCGGGTCTGAAAGATCGTTGAGCTGCGCGATGCGTATCCATTGGGTGGCGTCGCCGAGTTGCTCGGCAGCGATCTGGAACAGGTTGCCGCCGGCCACGGTGATGCTGCGCATCGCTTAGGTTCCCGCGTTGGCAAGATTGACGGTGGCGCGGCCGACAAAGCCGCGCGCGGCCGAGAGCGCGCCGAGCTGGCCCGCCGCACTTGTGGCACCGGCGAGCGCGCCGGCGCCGGCGAGCGGGTCCGTCGTCGCGGAGAGCGTCGAGGATGCGACGCCGAGCGAGCTGCCGGCGCCGGCGATGCCGCCGCCGATCGCGGATTGCGCGGCGGCAAGACTGCTGCTCGCCAGGCCATACGCTCCGGTACCGCGCGTCGTGGCCTGCGGCGCGGCGAGTGCCGACTGCGCGCCGCCGAGATCGACCCCACCCAAATCGAAGCCCGACATGACCGCAGCGCCGATATCCGACAGCACCGACCCGGCCAGCGAGATCGCGGTATCGATCAGCGCCGATGCCTCGTCGCGCAGCACCGTGCAAGCGAGGCGGTAGGGTATCCAGTAGCCATTCTGGTAATCCGCCTGGAAGTCGCGGATGACGACCGAATAGAAGAACACGTCCCAGGTCAGCGGCAGCGCGGCACCCGAAGCGCGCAGCTCGTCGAGCAGGCGCGCGCGCAGGGTCGCATCCTCTCCCGAGAAGATGCCATTGACGGTGATCTCCGCGTCGTCGCGGCCGAGCGCGTCGATCACGCGCACGCCGCCCGGCAGCTTGTGCACCGCGAGCCGCTGCTCGCCGCCGAAGCCGATGCCGGCGGCGACCTCGAAGTCCTGGAACACGACGGGGCCGAGAATGAAGGCGATGTCGGACATTTGGGGTTCCGTGCGGAAATGGGCGGCGTTCGACGCGGCGGGATCGTAAGCGGCTCGCGGCGGCTTCGTTCGGTGTGGGTCGTTCAGCCGGACAGGCTCGGCGGGACGAGCTTATGCGCCGTCCCAACTGATGAAGCCGTCGGCCCAGCCGTCGCGGTCGAGCGAAGCACGGAAGATGCGAAAGCCGCCGGGCCAGTCGCGGAAGCCGACCTGGTCCTTGAGGAGGAGAATCGCGGCTTTTGCCTTGGCCTCGGTCGTGTAGATACCTATGTCCTTG
>DATIMU010000319.1:0-5356 GCA_035475015.1 Acetobacteraceae bacterium | reverse complement strand
TCGGATGACACAATCATGAGGACGGGAAGTGGAACGGCGGTATGATGTCGAGCCGGGCGAAATATGCCGTCCGCGCGACGGCGATGCTGGCGCGCAACGAGGCGGTGGACGCCTGGACCTCCGCTTCGGAGATCGCCGAGCATGAGGGCATTCCGCGCAAGTTCCTTGAGGCGATCCTGGTCGAGCTGCGCGATGTGGGGCTGGTGGAGAGCCGGCGTGGGCCCGGCGGCGGTCATCGTTTGGGCAGGCCGGCGCGAGACATTTCGGTGGCCGACGTCCTGCGCTGCATCGACGGCCCGCTGGCGCTGACGCCGTGTGCCAGCCGCACCCGCTTCGGTCCCTGCACGGATTGCGAGGAGATGGCGTTCTGTCCGTTGAAGGGCCTGATGCGCCAGGCGCGCGACGCGGTAGCCGAGGTGCTGGAGAATTGTTCGCTTGACGGCTTGACGGTGCCAGGCGGCCGCGGTCGCGCGGTCAAGCGGATGACGAAGCGGTGATGAGACGACCCTATTTCATACTTGACGAGTAGGCATTGCAAAATGCCATGCTGATGCGACGACGAAGCTGCCTGCGCGTGAACGACTGATGATCGGGGATTCGTGCAATGTCCGGCCGTCCAGGATCGCATCGGCTCATTTCGCCATCAGCCGGCCCGCTGCCCGCCGCCGGCGCGTATTTTGGCGCATTGCTACGGCGGATGCTGCGTGACGTGGCTCGCGCGGCGGCCGGCGCGCCGGATGACCGCGACCGCCTCGTGGCCGCCGCTCTGGCGCCATACCTGGGGCTGCCTGGATTGCTCGACGGCGTCGATTGCCCCTGCGCGCAGGACCGCTACACGCGGCATCTGTTGCACGCCGGGGACGGCCACTCGGTCTTGGCGCTGGTCTGGCGGCCGGGCCAGATGTCCCCGGTGCACGCGCATCGCACATGGTGCGCGTTGGGCATCCATCGAGGCTGGATGACCGAGACATTCTTCGCCCCCGGCAGCGGCGGCGCGCGGCCGTTCGGCTGCGTGCCGCGCCGCGAGGGCGATATTGCCCACTCACCCGCCGACCCCAGCGCGATCCATCGGCTGGCCAATCTCGGCATCGAGGATGCGCTATCGATCCACGTCTACGGCGCGCGCCACGATCGTCTCGGAGACGAGGTCAACCAGATTTGGGCGGACTAGTGGATCGGATCTGACGGGAAGTGCCGTCAGATCCGATCCACTAGCCCTTTGGTAGGCCGATTCAGCCAGCGCTTGGGTAGGAAAGCGTTGGCATCGGACCACTAAGTCACCGCTCCTTCCGGTAGATGCCGAGCAGGCAGCCCTCCGGATAGCGCAGCCCCACGGTCCGCAAGGCCTTCCATAGGGCGAGTTCGGCGGTGGCCAGGGACTTCCACTGACCGAAGGCCCGGCAGTCGTCGAGATAGGTGAAGCTCTCCTCGCGAAAGCCACCCTCTCGGAACAGCGAGCGGAGATCGCGGCGCGTATTCATCCGATAGGCGACCGGGAACGTGTCCTTCTCGCTGCCGCCCCAGAGCACGCGCTTGGCGAAATGATGGAACCACATTGGCGTGACGGCGGCGACCAGGGAGGCGGGGGAGAACTTCGCCACGGTGTAGATCACCACCAACCCGCCCGGGCGGACCAGCCGGGACAAGGCGCCCATCGCCTCGGCGGGATGCTCGATATGCTCGGCGACCATGCGCATGGTGACCAGGTCGAACTGCCGATCGGTCCGGTAGTCCTGCAACATGCATTGGGCGCGCTCGTGCACGATCTCGTTTTCGAGGACATTGTCGCTCGGATCGATGCCGACCAGGAGGCGGCAGGTCGCGGCGAGATGGCGCGCGCCCTCCGGGTTGGTCGCGAACACCCGGCGCCCGCAGCCCACGTCGAGCCAGTCGGTGTCGGGACCGATCAGGTGGAAGAGTGTCGCTTCGTACCAATCGTCCGGGCTGCAGTAGCCAAACCGCTCACGCAGGATCGGGGTCCAGCCGCGAAACGCGGGGTCGCCGTATTTGAAATGCAGGACGTCGGGCATGTGCCGCAGCGCGAGGTCGGGACTCAAGCTGATCTCCACACGGATGCGTCCACGGCCTCACGTCGGGCCGCCGCCGCGCGCCGGCAGTAGCCGAAGACCCTGGATCAGACAATGTTTTCCTGCCGCGCTGGTTAACGGAACGTCACCGCGACGGCGACTAACGGGAAAATCACGGAACATCACGGCGTACTCACCGGCCCGTCTCTTCTTGTCGGGCGTCATTCCCGGCAAGCTTATGGGCATCGAGACGCACGCGGGAACAAGGGGAGCGGCGGATGGGAACCGTGATGATGCTAGAGCGTGAGACCAGGCCGATCGAAGCCACCGAGAGGCCGATCGGCAAAGGCCAGCTGGTGTTGGTGGTGGAAGATCGGCCGCGCCTCTCGCGCACCGTGTCCTATATCTGCGAATTCCTCAGCCTGCCAATGGAGCGCGTCGGCAGCGGCGAGGACCTGAGCACGCTGCTCGAGACCAAGCAACCGATGGCGGTCATCTGCGAGCTCGACGGCGGCGGCCAGGACGGGTGCCATGTGATGAAGACCGTCGCGATGCACGATCCGCGCCTGCCCATCATGCTGGTGACGGGCACCGACCAGACACTGATCGGCGCCGCCGACGCCGTGGAGGAAATCTGGGGCCTGTCGAGCGTGCTGAAACTGCGCGATGCCCCCGGGCTCGGGGATGTGGTGGATTTCTTGTTCCGCACCGGCCGCCTCGGCGGCAGCCCGCGGCTGCGGCCCGTCTAGTTCTCCCAATCAGTCCACCGCCCGCTATCCCGCGGCCATCTCAGCCGCCACCCCGACCTCCCGTGGCGCCTTGCTGAACGGACACTCGCCACGGCGGCGCTTGCGGGCGGCAACGGCGTAGCGGCCTTGCTTACGATCGGGGTCGTCGTTGGGTCGGACGATGGTGTCCACGTAGTCGGCCCAGTCCTCCGGGGCGAGCGTGTCGAGCAGGGTCGTGGCATCGAGCGTCTGCTCGGCATAAGCGGCGCGCGGCAGCGGCTGTATCTGGGCGAGCGGCACCTCGGTGCCGAGGGCGATGGGGTTGTGGGTGCGGGTGAGCCGCAGATTGGTGAAGAGCGGGCCGAACCAGCGGTCGGTCTCGACAATGCCCTCGTAGAGCGACACGCCGGGGACCGGCGGCAGGTTGGCCGGAGCGCGTATCAGCAGGCTCCAGCCGGGCGCGCTGCGGGCGATCAGCCCGGTCCAGATCTGTACGACGCCCGGCTCGGGCAGCGCGGTGAGGAACGGGGGCGAGCACCCCTGCGCTTCGGGCGGCGCGAAGCCGTCGAAATTGCCCGCGAAATGCGGGAATTGCGCGGCCCCGAGTGGCAGCCATTCGCCGGCCTCGGGGTAGGTCCAGAACACCGCCTCGCCATCCCAGTACAGAGAAAAGTCCATCGGCGCAAAGACGTGCCAGCCGAAGCCGGCGGCGGAGGTCACGGCGTCACAATAGCGGGTGGCGCGAGTCGGCAGGGTGCCGGCCGCGGATCGGTCGGCGCGAACCGGCGGACGGGCGGCGGGAATCAGACGGTGGAAGCGCACGCCTGGGGCTGAAATGGTCGGCGAAATCATCGGCTTGACCCCGTTTTTCGGGCGGCTGAGAGGAGCAGGGAGGCGAAAGCGACCTCGCGGCCGAGTTGGGGGAAGCGCCCGGCCGCGAGGTTCGCAGACGGGTCAGCCCGCGGAGCGCGGCTGGCGGCAACCGGCGCCGAGGCGGATGCGGCCGGTATCGGAGACCTCGGGACGGGGCGTGGGGGGCAGCAGCTTGCAGCCGGCGCCGAGGCGGATGCGGCCGGCATCGGCAATCTCGGGACGGGCGACGGGCGGGAGAGCGGACTGGTTCATTTTGAAACTCCTGTTTGTCTGATCGTGTGATCTTGGTCAGCATGAACCCTCCAGGTTGCCAAAATGCCAACGGCCCGGCTCGCGTGGGGCGAGCCGGGCCGTTGAGCAGATCAGATAAAACCAGGAGGAGAGCGTCAAACAGGCGCAATTCGCCCGTTGACGAACAACCTCTAGGCGTATTTTGGACACCGGTCAAGGATTTTTTTCCTGACAACCTCTGCTTGCCGTGCGGGGATGATGTCACTAGTTTGTGACCGGCATACAGGAGCGATTCATGTCCCTCGCGCTCCATCGGCAGGCTGGGCCTCGCCTATGGTTGCACCTGATCGGCTCGATGCAGGCGGTGGACGCGCACGGCAACAGCCTGCTACCGCGCACCCGCAAGGCGCGAGCGGTTCTGGCGATCCTGGCGCTGGCCTCGCCAAAACCGGTGACGCGCGCGCGCATCACCGCCCTGCTGTGGAGCCGGCGGGAGCGGGAGCAGGCGCGTGGCTCCCTCCGCCAGTGCATCCATGAGCTGCAGGGATTGCTCCAGCCGCTCGGCCGGGGCGTCATGGAAGCGGACCGCGAGCAGCTCCGCCTGGCTGACGAGGCGGTGTGGATCGACCTGCGCGAAGCCGAGGCGGTCGGCGGCGTGCTGCTCGAGGATCTCGGCGGCCTCGATCCGGCCTTCGACGCCTGGCTCGAAGCGGAGCAAGCGCTGCTCGCCGCCCCCGCCTCAAGCGACCCGCCAGCGTCGCGCGGCGTGCGGCTGAAGATACGACCGCTTCGGCTGCTGGGCCTCGAGGACGGCACGGCCGAGGATCGCGCGCTGGCCGATGGCCTCGGCCACGAGATCGCCGCTGCGCTGTCGCGCTTCCGCTGGATCGGTTGCCTCTCGCCATCGGCGCTGTGGGACGGCGCGACGGAGGCGGAGGCGGATTACGCAGTGGACGGCACGGTGCGGCGCGCCGGACCGCTGGTGCGCGTGGCACTTCGGCTACAGGATATGCGGTCCGCCGGCGAAGTCGTCTGGGCGCGGAACTTCGATTTCGAGGCCACCGATCTTCTCGGGCTGCAGGACGCGATCGCGGCCGAGACCGCGGCACAGGTGGAGCCCGAACTCCTGCTGCGCGAGGGCGCACGGGCCGCCTCGCGCGTCGTCCGGGAGCCGACCGCGCACGACCTCACCCTGGCGGCCATTCCCGGCATTCTGCGCCTCGAGCGCGACGGCTTCGCCCGCGCAGGACGCTTGCTGTCCGAGGCGGTGCGGCTGGCGCCCGAGCATGTGCCGGCGCACTCCTGGTTTGCCTATTGGCATGTGATGGCGGTGGGCCAGGGGTGGGAGATCGACCCGGGTGCGGCGATGACGCGCGCCGGGGAGCTGGCCGAGCGGGCAGTGACGCTCGACCCCTCGGACGCCCGTGCACTGACCATCGCGGGGCATGTGCGCAGCTTCCTCGACCGGCAGGCGGACGAGGCGTTGGCGCTGCACGA
>DATIMU010000318.1:0-3706 GCA_035475015.1 Acetobacteraceae bacterium | reverse complement strand
CGGTCTCGGCCGGCAACCACGTCCTGCAGCTCATCTCACTGGAGGATTGCTGCGACGGCGCCGTCGCGAACGGGCGGTTCGAAATCCCGAAGGCAGGGAATTTCGTCTATTTCGGCAGCGATGACGGGCTGTCGACCCGCGTTCCGGAGCCGGCTTCCCTCGTCCTGCTCGGCGGCAGCCTGATCGGCCTCGGCGCGATCGGGCGCCGCAAGCGCGGCTGAAAGCGGCCGATGGCGGCCGGCGATGCCGGCCGCCATCGAAGCAGGCGGGGCGGACGCTCCCGCGATGCCGGGAGACTCGCTGCGGACAGGATCGCAAATCCTCGTCGGCAACGCATCGAAGCACGCGGCGCGTCGCTTTCGGCGCGCGGCAATGCCCGTTCGGGAAGGCTATCTTTCCTGAGGGCGACGCAATCGAAGGTCGAAGCGTCGAGAACGACAATCAGGGGATCATCCGCACTTTCGGTGCAGTTGAGTGGAACATCGGGCTGCCTGCACCTATATGGGGCTGATATCCTTGGAGTTCTGACCGCCCACGTTGCCTTGCTCGCTCCTGCCATTACTGCCGGCAGATCTTTCCGTCAGCCAGATCCAGCACCAGCCTGACCGCATTGTTTTCCTGGCGGCGTCGACATCGACGTCGGCGGCATGTCCGGTATGCGGCCAGATCTCGGCCCGGCTGCATAGCCACTACAGCCGAATTCTGGCCGATCTCCCCTGTCAGGGACGGGTCGCCCGCATCCAAGTGCGGGCACGCCGCTTCCGCTGTGACACCGCCACGTGTTCCCGCCGGATCTTTGCCGAGCGTCTGCCCGGGATCGCGCAGGTCAAGAGCCGCCGGACGATGCGGCTGGCCGACAGCCAGCGACATATTGGCCTGGCCCTGGGCGGGGAGCCGGGGGCACGTCTGGCGACCCGGCTTGCCATGCCGGTCAGCGGCGACACGCTCCTGCGGCTGATCCGTGCCATCGCGCTTGAGCCTCCCCCGCCACCGCGGGTGATCGGCATCGATGAATGGGCTTGGCGACGTGGACTGAGCTACGGCACGATCCTGTGTGACCTCGAGCGCGGCCGTGTCATCGACCTTTTGCCGGATCGCAATGCCGAGACGGTGGCCGCCTGGTTGCAGCGGCACCCGAGCGTGGCCGTGATTGCCCGGGATCGGGCTGGCGTCTATGCGGACGGGATCCGGCAAGGTGCGCCCGATGCTCTTCAGATCGCTGATCGATGGCATCTGCTGCGCAATCTTGGTGATGCATTGCGCGCGTCGGTCGACCGGCATCGCGGGGCGGTCAAGGCCGCTGCCGGCTTGATCGCGGCGAACCTGTTTCCGGCCCACGCAGAGCCGGCGAAGCCGGACGAGACCAGGCTTGGCGCATTGCGCCGGGCGCGTCGCGAGCACCGTCGCGACCGCTATGCCGAGATCCGCCGCCTGCACGACGCCGGCGTGCCGCCGCGGCTGATTGCACCGGGGCTGGGGGTGAGCAAGCGCACGGTCGAGCGCTGGCTGGCGGCCGGAGGCGAGCCGCAGCATCGCCGCATGCCCGGCCGCAGCTCGCTGGCTCCGTTCCGTGCCCATCTGGAGCAACGCTGGCGGGAGGGCTGCCACAATGCCGTGGATCTCTGTCGGGAGATTTCGTCGCGCGGCTTCACCGGAAGCCTCCGGACCGTTCGCCGCTGGGTGGCATCGCATCGTGCCGCGCGCTTGCCGAACGCGGCGATGAAACACGCGCAAGCGGCAGCGGCATGGCCACCGCCCTCGCGGCGACGTTGCGCCTGGCTGCTCAGCGCGGAGGCTGACCAGATCAGCGGCACAGAGAGGACATTCATCGAGCGGTTGGCGGAAGCGGCACCGGCGCTCACCGCTGCGGCCGATCTGGCCAAGCGCTTCACTGCGATGCTCCGGTCCCGTGATGCCGCCGGGCTCGATGACTGGCTCGCCGCTGCCAGGCGCAGCGAACTCAGCGGCCTGGCAAACGGCATGGTTCGTGACTTGGATGCCGTGCGGGCCGGGATTGTCGAACGCTGGAGTACTAGCCCGGTCGAGGGACAGATCAACCGCCTGAAGACGATCAAGCGCCAGATGTATGGCCGCGCACATCATGATCTGCTTCGCAAGCGCATCCTCGCCGCAGCATGAAACGGCGTCTGAAACACATCTCTGCACCGAAAGTGCGGATGATCCCATTTTTCATGGCCGATGGCATGAGGGGGCTCGCGCGGGCTGGAACGCAATGGCGGCCAGCGAAGCCTGCCATGCGCCAGCGAGCCTGCCATGCGATCGTGCCCCGCGTCCCCGTGCGCCCGGCCTTCGGAGGCGTGACGGGCGAGGGCTGATCGCGCTCGGGACAGCCGCGCGATCGGGCGGCGAAGCCGAACAGGCAATCCTGGCGCCCGGGCGCGCGCCCCATTGCCCCGCAACCCCGCCCCGGCCGCGGACGTTGGGACCGCGTGCGCAATCTTCTTCCCGCCCTTCTCGTCCTGCTCGCCGCGACCGGCGCCCGGGCCGCCACGCCTGCCCCCGCTCCCGGCCACGGCCCGTTCACCCCGGCGCCGGTGCCGAACCTGCCCGCCCCCGCCGCGCAGCCCTCCGAGCGCGCGGGCGGACCGGGCCTCGAATCCTCCAACGCGGGGCCGGCCGACGCCAACCCGCTCAGCGCCCAGCCCTCGGCCACGCTGCGCCAGGGGTCGCAACTGGGTCCCCATGCCAGGGAGGCGTCGCCGGGCGGGCTTGTGGCCACGCCCAACCTCAACAAGTAGGCTGCGGGCCTCCCACCTTCCGACAAGGGCCTCGACATGCGCGCGACGCTGCTTTCCGCCCTGATGCTGCTGTTTGCGGCGGCGGCCCCGGTTCTGGCGCAGCCGACCGTGCCCGCCCAGGCGCCCCCGCCCGTGCCGGCCATCCCGCCCGCCGACCATCCGGTGCCGGTGCCGCCCGCCCAGATCGCTCCGCCCTTGCGGCCCAGCCCGCTGCCGGGCGTCATGCCGGGCACGTCGTCGCCGTCGTCCCGGACCGCCGCGCCGGCGCAGACGCTGCTGCGCCTGTCGGAAACCGCCACCGTCTCAGCCCATCCCGACGAGATCGACGCCACCCTGCGCGCCGAGGCGACCGGGGCTTCGGCGCAGGAAGTGCAGGCCGCGGTGAACGCCGCCGCCTCCGACGCGCTGTCGCAGGCGCACCAAGCCAAGGGCGTGCAGGTCGGCACCGGCTTCTACCGGGTCTGGCACCAGAGCCAGCCGCGCGACCAGTGGCAGGCGTCGCAGTCCATCGAACTGCGCAGCCATGACGGCGCCGCCCTGCTGTCGCTGGTGGGCGCCCTGCAGAACAAGGGGCTGGCGGTGGACCAGCTCGGCTGGCGCCTGTCCGACGAGCTGGCGCGCAAGAGCCGCGCCGAGGCGACGCGCCAGGCGGTGCTGTCGCTGCGTGGCCGGGCGGAGGAGGTTGCCGGGCTGCTGGGCCTGCGCTTCGCCGGGTTCAAGGAGGTGCGGCTCGATCCCGAACGGCCGATGCCCGGGCCGCGGATGCTGATGGCCGCCGCGGCGCCCTCGGGACCGAGCGCGGAGGAGTCCGACATCGCGGTCAACGCGACGATCGAGGCGGATGTGGTGCTGGTTCCGCGTTGAGGCAGCCATGGGAGCAAGGCCGGGCGCTGCCCGAACCCGGCAGGGGCAGGGAGGCCTTGCATCCCGCGGCCTGGGGAGAGATG
>DATIMU010000317.1:0-2795 GCA_035475015.1 Acetobacteraceae bacterium | reverse complement strand
GCGGCGTCGAGTTCCACCGGTACCTCGAACGCCTGACCGAGGAAGCGCATGTCCGCGGTCGCGGTATGGGCGAGCGCGCCGTGCAGGCCGAGCGTGTGGAACTCCGCCGCCGCGTCGTCGCGAAACCGCGCGAAGCAGTCGCGGAGCACATCAGGCGCGGTGTCGTCGAGTGCGGTGCGGCGGGTGATGCCGGCGATCTTCACGTAGTCGGCGGCGATCAGGCCAAGGGCCGAGATCACCCCCGGATTGGGCGGCACGAGGATCTCGCGCACCCCCAGTTCGGCGGCGATCTCGGCGGCCAGCAGCGGCCCGGCGCCGCCGAACGGCACCAGCCCGTAGTCGCGCGGATCGCGCCCGCGCTCGGTCGAGACGAGCTGGATCGCGCGCACGATGTTGGCGACCGCGAGGCGAATCGCGGCGGCGGCGGCACCCGCGACGTCGGTGCCGAGCCGCGCCGCGACACCCTCGAATGCGCGATGCGCGCGGTCGGCGTCGAGTTGCATCGCACCGCCCAGGAACGCCTCCGGCCGGATCGTGCCGCGCACAACATGGGCGTCCGTTACCGTCGGCAACGTGCCGCCGCGACCGTAGCAGGCGGGTCCGGGATCGGCGCCGGCGCTGCGCGGTCCGACCCGCAGCATCCCGCCGTCGTCGATCCACACCAGGCTGCCGCCGCCGGCGCCCACCGAGACGATGTCGAGCACTGGCGTGCGGATCGGCAGCCCGTCGATCTCGGTCTCCGAGGCGATCGCCGCCACGCCATCCTGCACCAGGCTGACATCGGTGCTGGTGCCGCCCATGTCGAAGGTGATGAGGTTGCTGCGCCCGGATCGGCCGGCCTGGCGGATCGCGCCGACCACGCCGGCGGCCGGCCCGCTGAACAGCGCGGTGATCGCGTTCACCCGCATCGACGCCGCCGGCAGCCGCCCGCCGTTCGATTGCATCACGCTGAACCGGCCGCGAAACCCCGCCTCGGCGAGCGTCGCCTCGAAGCGGTCGAGATAGCGGTCGATCACCGGCTGCACATAGGCCGACAAAACGGTGGTGGAGGCGCGCTCGAACTCGCGGAACTCGCGCGCGACGAGGTGCGAGCAGGCGACGCGCAGCCGTGGCAGCCCGGCGCCCAGGAGTTCCGCGATACGTTGTTCGTGCGCGGGCGCGGCATAGGCCGAGAGCAGGCAGATCGCGACCGCGTCATAGCCGCCTTCGGCGAGCGCGGGCACCAGATCGCGCCGCACCTCGTCGTCGTCGAGCGGCACGATCACGTCGCCCCTCGCGTCCAGCCGCTCCGTCACCTCGAAGCAGTCGCGCCGGCGGACCGGCGGAGACGGCTTGGCGTAGCGGAGGTCGTAGATGTTGCGCCGGTCGTGGCGTTGCAGGAACAGGATGTCGCGGAAGCCGCGCGTGGTGATGAAGGCGATCTTCGCGCCCTTGCGCTCGAGGATCGCGTTGGTGGCGACGGTCGAACCGTGCACCAGGTCGGTGATCCCCGCAGGCGGAATGTCGGCCGCGCCGATCGCGGCGAACGCGCCGACATCGGGGCTTGTCGGCGTGCTCGGCACCTTGACGATCTCGATCCGCTCGCCGTCCACCGCGACCAGATCGGTGAAAGTGCCGCCGACTTCGATGCCAACCCGCATAGGCCACCGGTCCCTGCTTTGCGATCAGGCTAGCGGCATACCGGACGAATGCAATGCGTGCGGTCCAAATCATTCAACCGCATAGCGACCTCGGAGCGCGCCGATGGACCCCTGGATCGAATTGTCATGCGCCTATACGCAGGCCGGCGACGCGTTGGTTCTGCGACGGCGCGCCGACTGCTTCGAGATCCGGCTGAATGGTTGGGAACTGATGTCCAACCGATCCCATCATTCGGAGGAGATCATGGCCGTGCTGGCCTGCGAACGACTGGCCTGCGAGGCTCCGCGCGTCCTCGTCGGCGGCCTCGGCATGGGCTACACGCTACGGGCTGCCCTCGACACGCTGCCCGGGTCGGCCACCGCCATCGTCGCGGAACTGCTACCCGAGGTCATCGCGTGGAACCGCGGCCCTCTCGCATCGCTCGCCGGTCGCCCGCTGGAGGACCAGCGCGTGACCGTCGTATGCGGTGATATTTCTGATCTCACCCGGACGACGAATGACCGCTTCGACGCAATCATTCTGGATGTCGACAACGGGCCGGACGCCGTCATGCTCCACGGCAACCGACCGCTCTACGAACACGAAGGACTCCGACTGCTACGACAAGCGCTGAAGCGAAGCGGGACGCTGGCCGTCTGGTCGGCAGACCGTTCATCACGGTTCGAGCGCAACCTGCGGTCGGCGGGTTTCCGGTGGCGCGGCGTGGACGTGCCCGCGCGCGGCATCCCGAGCGATCCCACGCATCACGTCTACCTGGCACGGATCGATGATCGGATACGGCCGCCGCAATCACATCATCAGGCAGCCGCGTGCTTGCCCGAGCCGCCGAGGCGGGACTACCGTACCGCCGCGATAGAGACGGCGGGAAGCTGCGTACCAGCCCGGGAGGGTAGGCGATGAGCAAGCTCAGAATCGGAATTATCGGCGGCGGCTGGATGGGAAAAGTCCATGCCATGTCCTATCGGACGGCACGCAGCGCGTTCGGGCCGGAGCCCGCAGTGCCGGTCGTCGCGGCAATGGCCGATCTCAGCGTGGAGCTCGCGAAACGGGCGGCGTGCGAATGCGGCGTCGGCCGTGCCGTTGGCGACTGGCGCGCAATCATCGAGGATCCAAGCATCGACGTTGTGGATATCTGCACGCCCAATGACACGCAT
>DATIMU010000316.1:0-2725 GCA_035475015.1 Acetobacteraceae bacterium | reverse complement strand
GCGGCCGGCCTGCCGTTCTGGCTGGCGCTGTTCGTCGGCAACGTCGTCAGCGTGCTGCTGCTCAACGCGCTGGTCCCCCGAACCAACAACATTTTCCAATGGTGGCTCGACCCTGCCGTCCCGCGCCGGCACGTCGATGCGATCGGCGCCGCGGTGGTGGTCGCGCTCTACGGCGCCTGCCTGCTCGCGTTCTCGCTGGTCTGAGCGAGGGCGAGAGCACCCGCCCCGGCGAAGTGGCACGCCACCGCGCCGCCGCGACCATCGGGGAGCAATTCCGGCTCCTGCTCCGCGCACAGCGCCTGCGCCTTCGGGCAGCGCGTCCGAAAACGGCAGCCGCTCGGCGGCGCGATCGGGCTCGGCGGCTCGCCGCTCAGCGGGACGGATCGCCGGCTGCGCTCGATCCGGGGATCGGGCACCGGCGCGGCAGCCACCAGCGTCTGCGTGTAGGGATGCAGCGGGCGGCTGAACAGCAATTCGGCTGGCGCGGTTTCCATGACCTTGCCGAGATAGAGGACGACGATGCGGTCGCAGACATGCCGCACCACGGCGAGGTCGTGCGCGATGAACAGATAGGTCAGGCCGAAGCGTTCCTGCAGATCGACCATGAGGTTGATGATCTGCGCCTGGATGTTGACGTCGAGCGCCGACACCGGCTCGTCCGCCACCACCAGGTCGGGCCGCACCGCCAGGGCGCGTGCGATCGAGATGCGCTGGCGCTGCCCGCCGGAGAATTCGTGCGGAAAGCGCGTCGTCGAGCGCGCCGGCAGGTTGACGATATCGAGCAGCTCCGCGATCCGCTTCCGCGCGTCCGCATCTCTCTCCGCGATGCCGTGCAGCTTCAGCGGCCCGGCGAGGATTTGCCCGACATTCATGCGCGGATTGAGCGACGCGTACGGATCCTGAAAGATCATCTGCATCCGCCGCCGCAACGGCCTGATCTCGGCCTGCGTCGCATGCGTGATGTCCTGCCCGGCGAAGATGATGCTGCCCGCCGTCGGCCGGTGCAGCCGCGTCACCAGCCGCGCCAAGGTGGACTTGCCGCAGCCGGACTCGCCGACCAGCCCCACCGTCTCGCCCCGCTCCACGGTCAGGTCCACGCCATCCACCGCGCGCAACACGCGGGCGGGCGCGAACAGTCCGTCTTTTGCTAGGGAAAAGTGCTTCGTCACCCCGCGCACTTCGAGCAGCGGCTCGGCCGCCGCCAGCCGAGGTGCGGCGGCGGTGGCCGCCACCCGGTCCGGCCGATGCAGCGCCCCGCCCTGCTGCGTCACCCAGCAGCGCGTGGCGCGATGCGCGTCGATCGCCAGCAGCTCCGGATGCTCGCCGCACTTCTCGATCGCGAACGGGCAGCGGGCGCGAAACCGACAACCCTCCGGCCACGCGCGCGGATCGGGCGGCTGGCCCTCGATCGTCACCAGCCGCCGATCATGCGCCTCGCTGTCGAGACGCGGCGCCGCGTTGAGCAGCGCCCAGGTGTACGGGTGGCGCGGATCGCTCAGCAGCTCGCCAGGAGAACCCTCCTCGACGATCTCCCCGGCATACATCACCAGCACGCGCGAGCAGATATTGGCGATCACGCCGAGATCGTGGCTGATGAGGATGACGGCGGTGCCCAGTTCCTCGTTCAACGTCCGTAGAAGCTCAAGAATTTGCGCCTGGATGGTGACGTCGAGCGCCGTGGTCGGCTCGTCGGCGATCAGCAGCGCGGGCTCGTTCGACACCCCCATCGCCAGCATCACGCGCTGCCGCATCCCGCCGGAATATTGGTGCGGATAGGATTGCACCGCCCGCTCCGGCGCCGGCACGCCCATGCGCCGCAGCAGCGACACGGCACGCTCCCGCGCGGCGGCGGTGGCGAACCGGCCATGCGCCGTCATCGCCTCGACCAGCTGCTTGGCGATGCGCAGCACGGGGTTCAGCGAGGTCATCGGGTCCTGAAAGACCATCGCGATCTCGCGCCCGCGTACGTCGCGAATCTCCTCCTCGCTCAGCCGCGCGAGATCGCGCCCGCGAAACGCGATGCTGCCGCCGACGATGCGCGCCGGCTCGTCGAGCAGCCGCATGATGGACTTCGCGCAGACGCTCTTGCCCGAGCCGGATTCGCCGACGATGCCCAGCGTCTCGCCGGCGTGCAGGTCGAAGCTCACGCCGTCCACCGCGCGCACCGGCCCGGCATCGGTGAGGAACCAGGTGCGCAGATCGCGCACCCGGAGCAGCACCTCAGCGGTTTCGGGCATGGGGATCGAGCCAGTCGCGCAGGCCATCACCGATGAAGTTGAAGCCCATCACCACGGTCAGGATGGCCAGGCCGGCGAAGGTCGCCACCCACCATTGCTGCACCAGCTGCCGCCCCTCGCCGACCATCGCCCCCCACTCGGCGGTCGGCGGCACGGTGCCGAGGCCGAGAAAGGAGAGGCCGGCGAACACCAGGATGGCGTTGCCGAGGTCGAGCGTCACCAGCACGATCAGTGGCCCGACGGCGTTCGGGATGATCTGGCGCAGCAGAATATGTGCCGGCCCAAACCCGATCGACTGCGCCGCCTCGACGTACTCAAGATTGCGCTGCGTCAACACCAGGCTGCGTGCCAGCCGCGCGAATTTCGGCCACCAGACGACGAGCATCGCGATACAGGTATTCACCGTGCCGATACCGAGCGCCGCAGCGATCGCCATCGCCAGGATGATCGGGGGAAAACAGAACACGAGATCGGTGAGGCGCATCAGC
>DATIMU010000315.1:0-1584 GCA_035475015.1 Acetobacteraceae bacterium | reverse complement strand
ACGGCCCGGCACTCGTGCTGTTGCCGTTCTTCCTCGCTCCCTCGCAATGGGCGCCCGCGATCCCGCGCCTCGCACGGCGCTTCACCGTCATCACGCTATCCGGCCCGCATATCGGCGGCGTCGCGGCCCTCGAGGACCGCGCCGGCGCGCCGACCTACCGGGCGATGGTGCGGACCTTGTTCGACCTCATCGTCCCGGTACCCGGCGAGACCATCCTCGACGTCGGGTGCGGCTCCGGCGCGCTCGACCGGATGCTCGCCGCGCGCTTCGGCGCCGCCAACCCGATCACCGCGACGGACGTGAACCCGTTCCTGCTGGGCGAGGCGGCGCAGCTTGCCGCCGCCGCCGGGCTCGCCGACGCCATCACCTTCCGCCGCGCCGACGCCGAGACCCTGCCGTTTCCCGACGACACGTTCGGCTGCGCGTACACCGTCACCGTGCTGGAGGAATGCGACGCCGACCAGGCACTCCGCGAGTTGCGCCGCGTGGTGCGGCCGGGTGGCCGGGTCGGCGTGGTGGTGCGAGCGATCGACCTGCCGCAATGGTGGAACCTGCCGCTCCCCGACGGCTTGCGCGAGAAGGCGGAAACCCCGCCGCAATCCGTCGCGACGCGGGGGGTCGCCGACGCCGGTCTCTACCGGCGGATGCGCGATGCGGGCTTTTCCGACCTGACCTGCTTTCCCGCGCTGGTGACGCTCGACCGCCATGAGGGGCCGATCTGGCGCTATCGCGAGGACCACGTGCTGTCGCTGCTGTCGCCCGATGAGACCGCCACCTGGGCAACGCTCACCAACGCCGCCCGGCGCGACGGGCTGCTGCTTACGGCGCACGCGATGCATTGCGCGGTCGGCGTGAAGCCGGCGGACTGAAGTCCGCCCTACACATCCACACATCGAGGTCGTAGGGCGGACTTCAGTCCGCCATCAGAACGCCCCCGGCTTGAACTCCGGCATGGTCAATGGCGGTAAGGCCGGCAGCGTGTTGCGCGCGAAGGTCACGCGGACCACCCGATCCTCGGGGTTCTGCGTCCCCGGCACCGCGCTGGCCGCACCGCAGCTCCATAATCCCTTGCCGAGCGATTGGCAGCCGCTCTCGGCGCCATCGCCGAGCATCGGATCGGCGATGCGCCCCGCGTATTTCGCCAGGGCCGCCGCGACGAACCGTGCCCGGCGCGTCGACAGCGCCTGGTTGTACTCGGCGGTGCCCTCCGAGGACGCGCCGCCGATCAGGCGGACCTGCAGGTCGGGCGACAGGTCGAGCCACTCCAGCACCGACCGCAGCTCCCGCTTGCCCGCTGCCGTCAGCACCCGTCCCGCGTCGGTCTCGCCCATCGCGGGGTGGTCCTGCTCGAAATGGATGGTGTCGGTCCACAGCACGCCGAGCTGCGGTCCGGCCGGGGCGGCGGGGCCGGGCGCGGGCTTCGGCGCGGGTTGGCAGATGAACGGATAGAGCTTGCACATCTGCTCGACGAGCCGCCCCGGGTCCTCGATCGGATACGGAATCGGCCCGCGTGGCTGATCGCCGCTGGGCAGCGGTCCCGGCGGGGCGGCGGGCTTCTTGTCGCCTTCGCCCCTCTTTCTGAGC
>DATIMU010000314.1:0-2409 GCA_035475015.1 Acetobacteraceae bacterium | reverse complement strand
GAGCCGGCGGGCGCCGGGGGGGCGGCGGTGACCGGGCGCAAGGGCGTCGGGCGGTTCGTGATGCGCGTGACCGGCATCGGCGCCCACGCCGGCACCAGCTTTCACGACGGCGCCTCGGCGGTGGTGGAGCTGGCGCAGCAGATCACCGCGATCAACGCGATGGTCGACAGCAAGCAGGGGATTACCCTCAACGTGGCGCCGATCTGGGGCGGCACGCGGCCCAACGTGATCGCCCCCGAGGCCGGCTGCGAGATCGACCTCAGGGTCAACACCGCCGAGGACGGGGTGCGCATGGAGCGGGCGCTGCTCGGCCTCGCCGCCGTCACCTCGGGCTGCAAGGTCGTGGTCGAGGGCGGCATGAACCGTCCGCCCTTCACCGAGACGCCGGGGATCACGGCACTCTACGACCGCGCCCGCGCGATCGCCGCCGGGGTCGGGCTGGAGATGCCCAAGCAGACGCGCGGCGGCGGCTCGGACGGCAATTTCACCGCCGCCCTTGGCGTGCCGACCCTGGACGGGCTGGGTTGCCTCGGCTCCGGCGCCCATGCCAGCCATGAGCATATCCTGTGGAAACACCTCGCCCCGCGCGCCGCGCTGATGGCCGGGTTGCTGGAGGCGTTGGACTGATTTTTTTCCTGACGCGCCGCCTCCCCTCATCGTCATCGCCGGGCTCGACCCGGCGATCACGCGCGACCGACGAGAAGGCGCGTTGGTCCGCACCAGTTTCCGGATGGCGGCAGATGGCCGGGTCAAGCCCGGCCATGACGGCTACGGCTTCTGTACGCGGCGACCAACGCTGACCCATGCTGTTCAACTCCCAGGTCTTCATCCTCCTGTTCCTGCCGGTGGTCGTCGCCGGCTACTACGCGCTGGCGGGAAGCCGCGTCTGGCGGCAGGGGTGGGTGATCCTCGCCTCGCTGGGCTTCTACGGCTGGTGGGATGTGCGCTTCGTCCCGCTCCTGGTCGGGCTGACCATCGCCAACTGGCTGATCGTGCAGTGGTTCGCCCGAGCGCGGGCGCCGTGGATTCCGGTGCTCGGCGTGGTGCTCAACCTCGCGACACTCGGCCTGTTCAAATACGCCGACTTCTTCCGCGGCACGATGTACGGCGTGCTCGGAGACGACTGGCAGCCGTGGAGCCTGATCCTGCCGCTCGGCATCAGCTTCTTCGTGTTCCAGAAAATCTCCTATCTGATCGACCTCAGGCGCGGCGACCGGCACATCTACGGCTTCCTTGATTTCTGCATGTTCGTGATGTTCTTCCCGCAGCTCATCGCCGGGCCGCTGGTGCGCCACAACGAGATCATCGACCAGTTCCGCCTCGACCCGCGTCGGCCCGCGATGTGGGAGAATCTGTCGCGCGGCTTCTTCCTGTTCCTGATCGGTGTCGCCAAGAAAGTGGCGGTCGCCGACACCGTGGCGCACATCGCCGGCCCGCTGTTCCAGAAAGCCGCCACCGGCGTGCTCAGCGCGGCGGAGGCGTGGGTCGCGACGGGCGCCTACACGCTGCAAATCTATTTCGACTTCTCCGGCTATTCCGACATGGCGATCGGGCTGGCGCTGATGTTCGGCCTGTGCCTGCCATTGAACTTCAACGCGCCGTACCGTTCGCTGTCGGTCCGCGATTTCTGGAGGCGCTGGCACATGACCTTGTCGCGGTTCCTGCGCGACTATCTCTACATCCCGCTCGGCGGCAACCGTTGCGGGCCGGTGCGCCAGGCGGTCAACGTCGTCGCGACGATGCTGCTCGGCGGGCTGTGGCACGGCGCCAACTGGACCTTCGTCGCCTGGGGCGGCCTGCACGGCGTGGCGCTCGCGGTGAACCATGTATGGTCGGGGCGCGGCTTCCGACTGCCGCGCCCGCTGGCCTGGGCGCTGACCCTACTGTTCGTCATGGCGTGCTGGGTGCTGTTTCGCGCCGAGAGCTTTTCCACCGCCGGCCGCGTGCTCGCCTCGATGGCCGGCGCGCATGGCCTCGGCGCCATCGCGCTCGACCGGGAGAACGTCATCGCGCTCATCGCGGGTGCCGCGGTCGCGCTGCTCGGCCCGACCAGTCAGGAGGCGGCGCTCGCGCGCTTGACGCCGCGCGCCTGGATCGCGGTTCCCGCCGGCGTCGCGATGGTCTACCTGCTGCTGCTGACAGGCGGCCGACTGCAGAATGTCTTCATCTACTTCCAGTTCTGATCCCACGTCCGACCGGGCCGCGTGGCGCCGGTTCTTCCGGCTCGCGGCGGGCACCGCGGCGGCGGTCGCGGCGTTCGTCTACCTGTTCGTCGCCATCGTCGATCCGTTCGACACCTTGCCGCTTTCGCCGCCCTTCGATCGCGCGCCGATCGCCACCAACGCGCGCTACTCCTTCCCCGCCCTGGCGCGCTCCGACAAATTCGACAGCGCGGTGTTCGGCTCCTCG
>DATIMU010000313.1:0-3770 GCA_035475015.1 Acetobacteraceae bacterium | reverse complement strand
CACCTCCCGCGATTGGTCGGGGACGATGGCGGCCGCCGGCACCAGCAGGGCCGGGCTGGCGGCGCTGGTCGCGACGCGCAGCCGCGCGAACTGGCCGGGGGTGATGGACAGGTCGGGATTGGGAACCGTCGCGCGGGCGTGGATGGTGCCGCTGCCGCGGTTCACCGCGTTGTCGATGAAGTCGAGCGTGCCGTGATGGTCGAAGCGTCCATCCCCGTCGAGGCTGATCGCGACGTCGTCGAGCGCGCCGGCGCCCTTCCGTGCCTTCTGATAGGCCCGGTAATCGGCCTCGCTCATGTCGAAATCGAGGTGGATCGGGTCGAGCGACACGATGGTGGCGAGCAGCGTCGTGGCAGCCGTGCCGCCGCGGCTGCCGCTCACCAGGCTGCCCACCGAGACGAGATGCGCGCCGATCCGTCCGGTGAACGGCGCCGTGACGCGCGAGAATTCGAGATCGAGCTGGGCATCGTTGATCGCCGCCTTGGCGGTGTCGATCGCGGCCCGCGCGCTCCGCTGATCGGCGGCGCGCTGGTCGACGCTCTCCGCCGTGCCGAAATCGGTCCGCTTCAACTGCTGCGCGCGCCAGAGCTGCGCCTCGGCCAGCGCCTCCTTGGCCTGCGCGGTCTCGAATTGCGCGACCGCCTGGTCGAGCTTGAGGCGGAACGGCCGCGGGTCGATGACGAAGAGCGGATCGCCCTTGTGCACGATCTGCCCGTCCTGAAAGGCGATGGCCGTCAGCGTGCCGCCGACCTGCGCGCGCAAATCCACCTCGTCGACCGCCGAGAACTGGCCGAGGAAGCCGGTCGTGCCCGTCACCGTCTCCTGCAACGGCGAACCGACCGTCACTTGCGGCGGCGGCGGCGGTGGTGGGGCAGGTGGCCTGTCGCCACGCCAGGCAAGCCCGCCGCCGACTGCCGCCACGATGGCGGCACCGGCCAGCAGACGGGTCATCCGCCGCCTGCCGCCAGGGCGAGATTTCCGGCGGCGCTCGATCGCCGGCGCGCGGTCGCTGATCGCTGGCTCGGCTACGCTCACATCAGTCATGGCTGCACCTTGGAGCGGCCGTTTGACGGATCGCTGAACCTTGACGCTCCGGCCGCGCACACCATCTGGACCTCCATAATGATAGGAAGATCTATCATTGAGGCCGGTTAGATAGTGGTCTCTATGAATGGGTCAAGAGCCGATCGGGAGCGGCCAGTGAAGGTTTCAGGGAAGAAGGTCGCGGAGCATCGCGCCGCGCTGCTGGAGACCGCCAGGCGATTGCTGCAGGAGCGCGGGTTCGACGGGGCAGGGGTCGCCGACATCAGTCGGGAAGCGGGCCTCACCCAGGGTGCGCTCTATGGTCAGTTCAAGTCGAAGAGCGCCCTGGCCCGGGAAGCGGCTTGCAAGGCGTTCGCCGACGGGGCCGCCTCGTGGCGAGAACTTCGCGACGTCGTGCCCGATCCGCTGCTGGCGTATCTCGACACCTACCTTTGCGAATCGCACATGAAGGACGCGGGATCGGGCTGCCTGATGGCGGCCTGCGTCTCGGACGTGCCACGGCAGGACGATGCGATCGGCGCGGCTTTCGCCGAGGGGTTCCTGTCGTTGGTTGAGCTCATACAGGGCGCGCTCTCGGAAGGGATTCCGGAGGACGTGGCGCGCCGGCGCTCGATCGCCCTGGTCTCGGCGATGGTCGGCAGCGTCGCGATGGCCCGCGCCGTGGAAAAGGCCGACCCGGAGTTGTCCCGGGAGATCATCGCGGCCGCGAGGAAGGAGTTGGAGCACCTGGCGGCCCGGCGCTGACGACGCGCCGCGGTTGATGATGGCTCGCGCCGAGCGCGCTTTGACAGGGCTTCGCGGGCCGTCGGACACTCCGGGCAGTTTGCCGAGGGAGCACGGGAATGGCCGAGTTGCTGGTTTGCCTGACCTTCGATCACGACAACGTCTCCTCGTTCATCTCGCGCGGCCTGACCACGCCGACGATGATCTCGCGCGGCGACTACGGCATCGTCGCCACCGCCCGCATCCTGGCGATGCTCCGGGGCAAGCAGATCCCGACCACCTGGTTCATTCCGGGCCACACCATAGAGAGCTATCCCTCATGCGTGCGCGCGGTCCACGAGGCGGGACACGAGATTGGCAATCACGGCTGGACCCACCGCATCCCGGCGAGCCTCGGCCGTGAGGGCGAGGAGGAGGAATTGGTGCGCGGTTCGGCCGCCATCGAGCAGCTGACGGGGAGTCGGCCGCGCGGCTATCGGTCGCCGTCATGGGACCTCTCGCCGCACAGCGTCGAGCTGCTGCTCAAGCATGGCTTCCTCTATGACAGCAGCATGATGGGGCACGACTACGTGCCCTATCAGGCCCGCCGGGATGACCGGATCACGCTGCTCGAAAAGATGGAGTTCGGCCCCGACACCCCGCTCGTCGAGATGCCGATCAGCTGGTCGCTCGATGACCACCCGCATTTCGAGTTCATGCGGACGGACAACGCGATCCTGCAAGGGCTGCAGAACGCCCGGTCGGTGTTCCAGAACTTCGCCGACGAGTTCGAGTACATGCGCAAGACGGTGGATTGGGGAATTCTCACCTACACGTTCCACCCGCATGTGGTCGGGCGCGGCTACCGGATGCTGGCGCTGGAGGCGCTGATCGAGACGCTGCGCACCGGCGGCGCGCGGTTCGTCACGATGGAGCAGGCGGTGACGGAATACCGGCGGAAGTTTCCGGAGGGCGTGAGCTTGCGGGGCTGACGCCGCGCCGTTTTGGTGGTGCATGTGGGATGGCGGAATGACTTCCGCCCTACGCTGCCGTGTGTAGGGCGGAAGTCATTCCGCCATCTTTATGGTCGTTCCGTGCCAATCGATGAGGCTCTAGAATCCGGGCGGCAAGCGTTCGTCGAGCCACGCCCGCGCGCCGTCGAGCGCGCCGGCGACCACGTCCGGGCCGCGCGCCATGCCTTCCAGATTGTGAAACGCCACGTCGCGAATGCCGATGGTCGCCAGGATCGCGCGCAGATAGGGCGTGAGATAGTCGGGCTGGCGCGCCGGCTCCGTGGAGTGATAGCCGCCCGCCGCCGTCACCACGAGGGTCGGCCGGTCGGGCAACAATCCGATCTTGCCCTCTGGCGTACTACGAAATGTGCGGCGGATGCGGACGACGTGGTCGATCCACGCCTTGAGCGGCGCGGGCACGGAGTAGTTGTGCATCGGCGTCGAGATCACCAGCATGTCGCTGGCCTCGAGCTCGCCGATCAGCACCTCCGAACAGGCGAGCGCCGCCGCCTCGGGCGCACCGCGCGCCTCGGGCAGCATGAGCATGGCGATGGCGCGTGCCTCGTCGACATAGGGCGGCGGATCGGCCGCGAGGTCTCGGGTGACGATCCGTGCCTCCGGGTGCCGCGTCGCGAGCCGTGCCATCAGCTCGCCGCCGAGCCGGCGGCTGAACGACGCGGCGCCGCGCGGGCTGCAATCGACGTGCAGGATGCTCGATGTTGCCAACGCACGGTCCTTCACGTCAGGGAGAGGCGGAAATGCAGCCCGGTCGCGAGCATCCCGTTGCGAAAGTAGAAGCGCTGGCCGAGCAGGTTGTCGATCGCCGTGTCGAGCGTCAGGCGCTGGCAGCCGAGCGCGCGCGCCTCCGCCGCCACCGCTTCGAGCAGCTCGGCGCCGATCCGCCCGCGCCGCTCGGACTGCGCCACGACGAGGTCGTCGATGTAGACGAACCGGCCGTGGATCAGGTTCTCCTGCAGGCGGTATCCCGCCAGCCCGACCACCGCCCCGTCG
>DATIMU010000312.1:0-2113 GCA_035475015.1 Acetobacteraceae bacterium | reverse complement strand
ATGCTCGGCCTGCCCTATCCCGGCGGGCCGCAGGTCGAGCAGGCGGCGAGGCACGGCGACGCCGCGCGCTTCGCCTTCCCGCGCCCGATGCTGGGACGTGCGGATGCGAACTTCTCGCTCTCCGGGCTGAAGACCGCCGTGCGCAACGAGGCGAGCAAGATCGAATCGATCACGCCTGATGACATCAACGATCTCTGCGCCGGCTTCCAGGCCGCGGTGCTGGACTCGACCGCCGATCGCCTCGGCGTCGGCCTGAAATTGTTCAAGGAACGGTTCGGCGCCCCGACGGCCCTGGTCGCCGCCGGCGGCGTCGCCGCCAACCAGGCGATTCGCGGAGCGCTGGACAATGTCGCGACCGCGGCCGGCACCAGCCTCGTGATGCCGCCGCCCGCGCTGTGCACCGATAACGGCGCCATGATCGCCTGGGCCGGCGCCGAGCGGCTGGCGCTCGGCATGGTGGACGGCATGGACGCCGCCCCGCGCGCCCGCTGGCTGCTCGATGCCAATGCGCAGGTGCCGGAGAAGTTTTCCAACACACGCGCGGGGTTTTGAGCGGTGATGGTCGCGACGAATTCCACGACGCCCGCGGTTTTGCACCGGCCGCGCCGTGGACGCCTTCTTCACCTCTCCCCGCTCTTGTCCGCCATAGCTCGAAGAGCGACGGCGGATGCGGGGAGAGGTCGGATGGCATCGCAAGATGACATCCGGGTGAGGGGGTACAGGTCTCACAACTCGCACCGCTCGGGCGTCTGCCCCTCACCCCAACCCTCTCTCCTTAAGGACGGGGAGAGGGGGCGCACCTAGACCGCCGCGATGCCTCGCTTCCAATCCATCTCCATCATCGGCGCCGGCGCCTGGGGCACGGCGCTCGCTGCCGTTGCCGCGCGGGCAGGCCGCAACGTCACGCTCTACGCCCGCGACGCAGCCCATGCGGCAGAGATTGCGGGTAAACGCGAGAACCCACGCCTCGCGGGCGTGCCGCTTGCCGTAGAAATATCCGTCACCAGCGAGCTTGCGACCGCCGCCCGTGCCGATGCCGCGCTGATCGTCGTCCCCGCGCAGCATCTGCGCGGCGCCGTCATGCACCTGGCGCCGCTCATCAAGCACGGCACGCCCGTTATCGCCTGCGCCAAGGGCATCGAGCACGGTACGCACAAATTCATGACCGAGGTGATCGCGGAGGCCGCGCCGAACGCGCGCGCGGCGATCCTCTCCGGCCCGAGCTTCGCCGACGATGTCGCACGTGGCCTGCCGACCGCGGTGACGCTCGCCGCGCATGATGAGGTGCTGGCGGCCGATCTGGTGCAGGCGCTGGGGTCATCGACCTTCCGCCCCTATCACGCGACCGACGTGCGCGGTGTCGAGATCGGCGGCGCCGCCAAGAACGTGCTGGCGATCGCAGCCGGCATCGTGGTCGGCCGCCGACTCGGTGCCTCGGCGCTGGCGGCGCTGACAACCCGCGGTTTTGCCGAGCTCGCGCGGCTCGGCCGCGCGCTCGGCGCCCGCAGCGAGACCTTGACCGGCCTCTCCGGCCTCGGCGATCTGATCCTGACCTGCGCCGGTCCGCAGTCGCGCAATTTCGCCGCCGGCCTGGCGCTCGGCCGCGGCGAGGCTCTGCCGGCCGGCAAGCTTGCCGAAGGCCAATACACCGCGCCGGTGCTGGTCGAGCTCGCCGCTTCGCATCATGTCGAGATGCCGGTGTCGCAGGCGGTCGCCGCCATCCTCACAGGCGCGGTCACGATCGATGCTGCGATCGAAGGCCTGCTGACGCGGCCGTTCAAGGCCGAGGAATAGCTGCTCCTACTAACCTCTCCCCGTAAAGGACCGCGAGAGGGGGCACACCGCTGTCCCTGCGGTATCGCGCTGTGCTCGACACATAATTTGAGGAATAGCGTGGTCGTCCCACTCCACCGTCATGGCCGGGCTTGACCCGGCCATCCACGTCTTGCCTATGCTAGGCTGACAGAACATGGCCGCCCGGTACGTTCCTCCGGCCATGGCGCGTGGAGAAAGTGCCGTCATGAACCACTGGCTGGTGAAATCCGAACCCTCGGTGTGGTCCTGGGACCAGCAGGTGGCGAAGGGCGCCAAGGGCGAGGCCTGGACCGGCGTG
>DATIMU010000311.1:0-4422 GCA_035475015.1 Acetobacteraceae bacterium | reverse complement strand
GAACAGCGCGGTCGCGCCATCCCGGCGCAGCGCCTCCGCCCGCTCTACGAGATCGCCCAGCGCGACCCCCTCATCGGCCATCAGCTTGGCATTGCCCAGCGCGACGCGCCGGCCGCCGACGTTTCCGGAGACACCCTTGCCCGTGGCAGAGGCGAATTCCGCCGCGTCCTGCAGGACAAGACCCCGGTCCCGTGCCGCCGCGACGATCGCATCGGCAAGCGGGTGCTCGCTCGATCGCTCAAGGCTGGCGGCGAGCGGCAGCAGGTCGTCTTCCGTCATCCCGGCCGCGACGGCCACCGCCACGACGCGCGGCTTGCCCTCGGTCAGAGTGCCGGTCTTGTCCAACACCAGCGTGTCGACTTTTTCCAGGCGCTCCAGCGCCTCGGCGGATTTGATGAGCACACCTGCGCCGGCGCCCTTGCCGACGCCGACCATGATCGACATCGGCGTCGCCAGCCCGAGCGCGCAGGGGCAGGCGATGATGAGCACCGACACCGCCGCGATCAGCGCGTAGGCCAGCGCCGGCGCTGGTCCCCATAGTGCCCACGCAATGAACGCGAGCGCCGCGACGCCCACGACGGCGGGCACGAAATACCCCGCGACCCGGTCGGCCATCCGCTGAATCGGCGCCCGGCTGCGCTGCGCCTCGGCCACCATCGCGACGATGCGCGCCAGCATGGTGTCCGAGCCGACCTTGTCGGCGCGCATCACCAGCCCGCCGGTGCCGTTCACCGTGCCGCCGATGAGCGTGTCGCCGGGCTGCTTGGCCGCCGGCATGGCCTCGCCCGTCACCATGCTCTCATCGACCGCGCCCCTGCCGTCCAACACCGTGCCGTCGACCGGCACGCCGTCGCCAGGGCGGACGCGCAGACGGTCGCCGACCCGCACCTCGGCGAGCGGGATCTCCTCGTCATCGCCACCCTCACGCAGGCGGCGGGCGGTCTTGGGGGCGAGATTGAGCAAGGCGCGGATGGCGCCGCCGGTCCGCTCGCGCGCCCGCAACTCCAGGACCTGCCCTAGCAGCACCAGGACGGTGATGACCGCGGCGGCCTCGAAATACACCGCGATGGTGCCCCCCATGCCGCGGAACCCCGCCGGGAAGGCGTCGGGGGCGAGGGTGGCGACCAGGCTGTAGAGGTAGGCCGCCCCGGTTCCGAGCGCGATGAGGGTGAACATGTTGAGGTTGCGCCGGACCAGCGACGCGGCGGCGCGCTGAAAGAACGGCCAGCCCGCCCACAGCACCACCGGCGTCGCGAGCACGAACTGCACCCAGGTCGAGACGCGCGGCGGCACGAGATCGTGCAGACCGAGTGCCGGGATGTGGCTGCCCATCTCCAGGACGAACACCGGCACGGTCAGCGCGAGGCCGATCCAGAAGCGGCGCGTCATGTCGGCCAGCTCGTGGTTGGGGGCGGCCTCGGCGGTGATCTCGACGGGCTCCAGCGCCATGCCGCAGATCGGGCAGCTGCCGGGGCCGACCTGCCGCACCTCGGGGTGCATCGGGCAGGTGTAGACGGCGTCCGGTCCGGCGGCGGCCGGATCGATCGCCGGCGCGGGCTTGCCGGCGTGAGCGCCGCAGCATCCGTGATGCGCGGCCGCGCCGCCGTGGTGGTCGTGGTGGTGAAGCTCGTTCATGGCGGCGTGGTCTCCGCGAGTTGCCGGTTCCCTTGGCAAGCGAGGTGGGGCGTCCCATCATGGGAAGGTCAAGAGGGGAGAAATGCCATGAACATCGGTCAGGCGGCGGCGGCCTCGGGCGTCTCGGCGAAGATGCTGCGCTACTACGAGAGCACTGGCCTGATCCCCACGGCGGAGCGCACCGATGCCGGTTATCGCGTCTACGACCGGGCCGACGTGAACACCCTGCGGTTCATCCGTCGCGCCCGCGAGTTCGGCCTGTCGATGGCGCGGATCAAGCTGCTGGTCAGCCTGTGGCAGGACCGCGAGCGGCCGAGCCGTGAGGTCAAGCGGATCGCGACGGAGCACGTCGCGGAGTTGCGTGCCAGGATCGCCGAGCTGACGGCGATGTGCGACGCCCTGGATGCGCTCGCCGAGGCCTGCCACGGCGACCAGCGACCGGACTGCCCGATCCTGCGGGATCTCGAGGCCGGCGCCGAGCCCGACCGCTCCCGCATCATTTCGCCGGTCGCCAGCCGCTCTCGAACAGGCACTGCCGGGTGACACTCCGCCGGAGGTCCTGATTGCGGTCCACGATCCTCGTGGCGGGTGGCACGTATTCTCCGCCACCCGGATAGCAGTTCGCGGCGGCGGCCATCCCGGAGCACCGCATCTGCATCGGGGTGACATAGCCCGGGCTCATCATGACCCGCTCCGGCTGCGCCGGCACCGCGGCGTTGGCCCGCGCGGTGCAGGCCGCCTCCGCCGCGTCGAATTGCTCCGGCGTGGCGCCCGGCTTGGTCCAGGTCTCGGCGCACCCAGCGAGCAGCAGGATCGCTGCCGCGATCGCCGCGCGCCCTACGCCGAGTTCCGCCGCATTCCGAGGAAACCCCATAGAAATCCCCACCGTCCCTCGGGCCGCGATACGGCGGCCGACCGCCGCATCGAACCGAGGCCCACCAGCGCGGCCAGGCCGGGCAGGACCAGCGAGAGCGAGCTCGGGGCCGGAATCAGCGTGGCATACGCGGCCTCGGCGAAAACGGCCTGACCCTCGGTGGTGGGGTGGATAAGATCGTACCAGAAATACCCGCCGACGTCCGGAACTTCGCTGAACACCCCGGTCGCGGGGTCGAAGGTCAGCGCCGGGTCGGTCAGGTTGGTGAAGCCGTGGGCGGCGGGATCGGCGAACGCCGCGTTCATGGCCGCGAACTCGTCCACCGGGACGATGCGCGCCTGCATGGCGGGATCGTGCGTCAGCGCCTGCAGCCTCGTCGTGAGGGTCGTATTGAACAGGTCGACCAGCGCGCGGATCAGCGTCCCCGGCGGGCTCCCGGGTTGATGGAAATAAGGCGGCTTGCTGAGATCGACCAGGTTTGGAACGAGGATCGTGCGGGCGCCGAGATCGTTCAGGGCGCGGATGTTTTGCACGATGTTATCGACGCTGTGGATGACGTCGGCCGGTCCCTTCACGGATTTGAAGTCGTTCGCGCCGACCCAGAGCGTCACCAGATCGTCCGGCTTGAAGCGGCCGTGCGCCGCGGCGAATGCGTCGATTTGCGCGCCGGTCCGCAGCACCGGGAGCGGCGGATTGGGCGGATAGGTCGGCGAAGGATACCGCTGGTTGGTGCCTTGCCCGCTCTCCGCGCTGGCATAGGCGTAGTTCAGCCCGCCATTGAGGCTGGCCGTGGTGCGCGGCAGGCCAAGCCGGTCGGCGAGCTGATCGACCCAATTGGGACCGTTGCTGGCCCGGCCCATGTAGTAGGCGGGAAACGGCGGCGAGCCGAGCACCGGCGGCGGATCGGAATGATAGCGGGCCGGATCGCCCGACGTCAGATGGAACGCATTGCCGACATCGGAGAGGCTGTCGCCGAAAACCACGAGCCGATCATAGATCGGCGCCGCCTGCACGCTGCCGCACCAGAACGACGCCGTAACCGCCACCGCAACGAGCAGTTTCATCCGAGGCCCCAACCACACATGGCAGCGGCCAGGGTATGAAATAAACCCGCTGACTGCGCGAGGTTATGCGATCACACGTTAGTGTGCTCGCGGCGTGGCGGGTCGATCGGCCGGGGTCATGAGGGCCCTTAGCGTCGGTGCCGGGTGAGGGACTTGAACCCCCGACCTTCGGTTTACAAAACCGCTGCACTACCGCTGTGCTAACCCGGCCCGGCGTGTCCTATCGCAAAGCGGCGCGGGCCGTCGAGGGGGTCGCGGTGGATGAAACGGGTTTAATCGTAGCGCCATAGGAACGTTCACGTCCAGGTCGCATGTTCGCTGTGTCGCCGGCGCCTCGTGCCGCCGCTCACTCGAACAGGGAGAGACCCCATGACCAACCCCAATAACTTGCGCGGCCGAGGCCGGCGCGCGGCACTGGCGGCCGTGCTGCTCGCTGGCACGGCACTCGGCGGTTTCGCGGCCGGCCATGTCGGATTTGCCGCCACGGTGCAGGAGACCCAGGGCCAGCCGGTCAATCCGCCCGGCGCGGTGCAGGCTCACAACGTGCCCGATTTCTCCGACCTCGTGGCCAAGGTGAAGCCGGCGGTGGTGTCGATCACCTCCAAGCTCGGCGCTCAGGCGATGAACGACGAAATGGGCGGGATGCCCTTCCCGTTCAACCAGATGCCCGGCGCGCGGCCACGCGCGGTCGAGGCGCGGGGGTCGGGTTTCATCGTCGATCCGAACGGCACGATCGTCACCAACAACCACGTCATCAAGGGCGCCAAGACGGTCAGCGTCACGCTCGACGACGGCACCCAGCTCGTCGCCAAGGTGGTCGGCCATGACGCCCGCACCGACGTCGCCGTG
>DATIMU010000310.1:0-7918 GCA_035475015.1 Acetobacteraceae bacterium | reverse complement strand
GCCGCGGCGGTGAGCGAGCCGGTCAGCCCGGCCTCGCGCAGGGCGAGATCGGTGGGGTGCACCCAGGCGCCGTGCGGGTGTGCCAGCCCGCCCGCCGCCTCGCGCAGCGCGAGGCGCGCCCGCAGCCCGTCGGCCTTATACAGCCGCGTTGTCTCGGCGGCCGGCGGAGGGCGCGGCGCCGAAGCTTCGGGCAAATCATCCCGGGTGCGCGACGAAGGGCCGGCGATCGGTTGTGTCTGTCGACCTTCCTTGGGTGTTTCAGCGATGGAACAAGGCTTTCAGCGGGTTGATCCTTGGTGGTTTCACTGAACCGTCTCCCTTACGATGGCAGTGCGCGGCGTAAAGTCCCCTTAGCGCTTCAGTGTTGAGACGGGATGTCACCGCGATTCAACGTCGGCACTCAGGTCGAGTACGCAGGTGCCTGCTGGCGCGTCGAGCGTGTTCTCGGTGTCGAAGCCATCCTGTTGCGCTCCGATGCTGGGGAGGCGTTGTCGGCTGACCCGTTGAAGATCCGGTTGGCTGACGCCTCCATCTCAACCGGATCATCACTGCCTCCGATCGATGAGCTGTCCTACAGCGCCGCCGACTGGATCGAGGCTACGCGCCGACGCGATCTGCTCGCCGCTCTGATCGGCAAACCGTCGCGAACAACCGCTGACGTGGTCGCCGCCGCGAAGTCTCTCGGTGTCACCCCACGTCGGGTGTGGGGATTGCTCCGGCGAGCGCGGTTGCGGGGCAACGAGATTGTTCAATTTCTCCCGGTCCGCCGGCGAGCGCGCGCCAAGCGTCTTGGTGCCGGCAGGGAAGCGATCATCCGGCAGGCCATCGACCAACACTACGCCAAGCGGACGCGGCCGACCCTGCAAAGCCTGGTCAACGAAATCGCGGGGCGTTGCAAGATGGCCGGCCTCGCGCCGCCCGTCGGCAAGACCGTCAAGGCACGGGTTCGGGCGCGCGATCAGGCATGGCTGGTTCGCCGTCGGGAAGGGGCGGCCAAAGCCCGGTCGCTCGGCCTATTGACCGGGGCGCATCCCGGCGCGGCGGCCCCCTGGGAGCGGGTCCAGATCGACAGCACGCCGTGCGACATCCGTCTCGTCCGCGAGGTGGAGCGCACCGTCATCGGTCGCCCTAATGTCACTTTCGCGATCGACATCTACAGCCGCGTCATTCTCGGGTTCTCGGTGTCGCTGCAGAGCGCGTCCACCATCACGGTCGCGACCTGTCTTTCCCATGCCTGCCTGCCCAAGCAGGATTGGCTGGCCCCGCGGGATCTCTCCGCCGTGCACTGGCCGGTCTGGGGCAAGCCGCGCATCATCGAGTACGACCAGGGCCCCGAGCACGAGGCCAAGGGCATCCAACGTGGCCTTCGGCTGCACGGCATCACGTCGAAAGTGCGCGCCAAAGGGCATCCCGGACATCACGGCACGATTGAGCGGCTGATCGGCACCATGATGCGGCGTATCCACGAGCGCCGCGGCACCACGTTCAGCAGCGTCAACGAGCGGGGCGACGCGGAGCCGGATCGTCTGGCGTGCCTCAGCCTGCCGGAACTCGAGCAGATCGTCGCGCTCGAAATCGACCACTACAATCACAGCACGCATGACGGTGTTGGTGACCGGCCACTCGACCGCTATCTCGCCTATTATCGTCGTCCTGACATTCCCGACGATCAGCGGGTTCCGCAAATCCTCCCCGCCGACCAGTTGCTGCTCGATTTCCTGCCGTATGAGCACCGCCGTCTGGTCCGAACGGGGTTTCGACTGTTTCGCGTCGATTACAGCGCGCGCGACCTGCTGCCGATGTGGAAGCGGCAGAATCACGAGCCGATCGAACGCGTGATCGTCTACGACCCGCGCAGCCTGGCGACGGTCTGGGTCGTCGACGACGCGATCGGCGGATACATCGCGGTGCCCTATCGCGTTCCGCGTGCCGACGTGACGCTGGCCGAGAGCGAGGCCGCGCGGCGACAACTGCAGGCGCTCAAAGCGGCGGACCGCACCGAGGCACGGCTGTTCGAGACCGTGCTGCGGATCCGCGCCGTCGAGGAACGCGGCAGGAGCGCCACGGCGCGCATGAAGGCCGAGCGGTCGCGGCAAGCTCGTCGTGCGAAGGCAGCGCCGAGCGCACAGGGCCATGTCGCTGTCGAGTCCCCCACCGCTGACGCGCCGTCGGTATCACGGCACGCACCGCCGCCGCTCGCGGTGATCGAGCCGTTCGCGGACGTCGAGGATCTGTAGATGCCGGACGGTGGCGATGCCGCGCACCTGGACGAGGCAGTGCGCCCGGATCTGCTGCTATCGGATGAACGGCGGATCGCTCGGATCGATCGGGATCGCTGGATCGGCTATGGCCGCGCCCGCGCGGCTATCGAGGAGCTGGAGCGCATTCTTCGTTCCGAGCGCCGGCAGCGTCCGGACAATCTTCTCATTGTCGGTGCATCGAACAACGGCAAGACGGCAATCGCGCGGCGCTTCGTCGCGCGTACGCTGCCGCCGGAGGACGCCGGAGCGCGGCACTCCACGATCCCGGTGGCGTTGATCCAGGCGCCGAACGGGCCCCGCATCCCGCAGTTGCTGACGGCGATCCGTGCCACCCTCGGACAACCGGCGGGACGCCGGGAGAGTACCGCCCAGCTTCGCGCCGAGACGTACAAAATGATGCGCGGGGTTGGCCTGCGCCTGCTGCTGATCGATGACCTGCACAATATTCGTGGCTCCGGCGTTGCTCCGATCCTGGTCGAGCTGCGTGAGATCGGCTCGGTCGCCGGGGTGTCTCTGGGGTGCTTCGCCACCAAGGAGATCGCCTACGCCCTGCGACAGGACGATCAACTCGCCAACCGCTTCGATCTCATGACACTCCGGCGCTGGCAGATCGAAGACCCGGACTTCTGGCGCCTTCTGCGCACGCTTGAGCGCCGGCTGCCTTTGCGCGCGCCGTCCAACCTGACCGACCCGGAATTGGCTTCACAGATCATCGCGCGATCGGATGGTCTGATCGGGGCGATGACCAAGCTGCTTCGGCAGGCCGCCGTCCGTGCGGTCCGCACCGGACATGAGCGGATCGACCGCGCCATGATCGATGGCGTCGCCACCACCACGCCGGCGAGCATCGAGGCGCTCGCAGCGTCCGACCAGCTCTGACATGGAGGGCTTCGATCTTGAGGCCGCGTGCCTTGTCCGGCTGCGACAGGAACTCGAGCGGCTGCTTGCGGACGCTGAACCCGCAAGCCGTGAACGGATCATAGCCCTGTTCTCCACCCGTCCCCGAGACGGGCTGGAGGCTATTCCCCTGCTACGGGCGGCACTGGGTCCACGTCTGCGCCGGTGGCCGTGGCCTTCTCCGGCGCGCGGCAACGACACCCAACCGACCAGCACCGACGAGCTGGAAATCGACTCCCTTCCGGAGCAGCCCCGCGCGACGCTGTGGCCCTATCGACCCAAACGCGAGCCCGACGAGCTTCTTTCAAGCTGGCTGTGGCGGATCGCGCGCGGCCTGGGCGCACCTCCGAAGCGGTTTGCGCTCGATGCCATTGGGTCGCACCTGGCCGATGTCGACAGAGAGATCGGTGATGCGGCGATCGATCGGCTGGCCTTTCTGTCCGGGCAGTCCCGCGAGCATCTGTTGCGCGGGACGATGCGCCCCGATGTCGTGGCAGGCCCCCACGACCAGCGAGGTCGCGTACAGCAGAGGCTTCTTCGGCATGGCGATCTGGTGTTGAACCGGAAACGCGGCCGCCGAGGCCGCGCGATGCCGATGGTCCAGTATTGCCCGGTGTGCCTTGGCGAAGACGGCGCCTACCTGCGGCGGGGATGGCGATTCAGCATCGAGGTCGCCTGCTTCGAGGACGGTTGCTTCCTGCTCGACGCCTGCTGGAAGTGCGGGGCCCTGGTGGATCCCTTGTCGCAGAGTCTGCCGGCCGTGGAATTCGCGTGCGTCAAATGCAGCGCGCCGCTCGCCAAGGCGCCGAGCCTGCACTTGCCGGGAACCGTCCGCGACCAGGAAGCCATATACGCCTTCCTCGATCGCCTCGGCCGATACGCAACCGACGGCTTCAGTCCGCACGAAGATGCTTATGTCGAAACGCTCTCGATGAGCGATCTGCGCGGCACCAATCCGACCGACGCCGCCGCGCGCCATCACGCCATCATGATGGCCGCGGCGGTGTTGTTCGGCGCGCCAGCGGTCCCACCCGTTGCCCCAGCCCATGTCGCCAAATTTCGGCGGCGCGCGAAGGCCCGCGGAAGGGCAGGCACCGCGAAGGTCACGAAACGTCGGAGCCAAGGGACGTCTGGGCTTCGAGCGCCGGCGGGAGATCCGACACCGTCGCTGCCGCCGATGGAATGATCACCTCGAACGCGACGCCGTTGAGGTCGCCCCCTTTTTGCAGTCAGTGGGGACATCGTCGCGAATTGCAGCACCATGGGGGTTGGATCGCCGAGATTGACCCGGTGCGGTTCAGGCGGGTGGCGAGGCCCGCACGGGGCTGACGTGGATGGGGGTGAAAAGGTTCTCTTGCGCCAACGTGAGGTCGCCTTGTTTCGCCAGTTCCAGGCTGGCGATGAGGGTGCTTGACCAGGCGGCGCGCCGCCGCAGCGCCGGTCCGGCCGGGGTCTCGACCTCGTCGTCGTCGTCGACCAGCTCCGGCAGCAGCCGGTCGAGCGGCTGCGCCTCCGGCGTCCCATCCAGCAGCCGCAGGATGCGTGCACGGGCCTCGGCCACGGGATACAGGTCGAACCAGCGCTGCCGGTATCCGGCGGCGGTTTCGACGTCGTCGCCGGGATCCTCGAACAGCGCCAGGCTGGCCCAGAGGAACTCGATGACGTCGATCTCGTGGTCGGTCGCGATCGAGGTTCCGAGCAGCTCCGGCTGGCCGCGGGCGAATACGTCGCGGCCAAGCTGCGGCCTTTGCTCCAGCCAGTCGGCGAGCGCCTGCATCTCCCGCAGGCCGACCAGGCGGTCGCGCAGCTGATCGGCTTGGCGGTCCGCCGCCTCGGCCGCCACGGCGTCCGGGGGCAGCAGCAGGTGCGAGCGCAGCAGCAATAGCCAGGCAGCCATCACGACCCAGTCGCCCTTCTGGCCAAGCGGCACCGCCTGCCGCAGCGCCGTGGCGAGCTGGTCGACCAGCACCGGGAGCGAGAGGCGGGAGAGATCCACCGCCTGCGCTCGCGCCAGGGCCAGCAGCCGCTCCAGCGGCCCGCTGAAGCCGTTCAGCGCGAGAAGCGGCGTGGACCCCTGCCCTCCCTCCGCTGGCGTTCCGTCGGCCTCGGCCGACGGAACCTTCGCCAGCTCCGTCCCAGCCACGGGATCGGCGGCGCGGCCGTCCATCCCCGACACGTCAGTCAGCCGGCCGCGGCCGCAGCGTGAAACGCAGCGCGGGAAACCGTGCGCCGAGCGTGGCGATCGCCGCGTGCGGCGTGTCCTCTCCGTGGCCCTGCCGCGGGCTAAAGCCCGCGGGATCCTGGGCGACGCCGCCCCCGGTGAAGAAGCCGTAGCCGATCACCGTATTTTCCCTCGGGAGACGCCGCCCCACTGTCGGTCGCGGCAGCAGGGCGATCTGGCGCAGCCGGTCGGTGACCCCCCAGTGCGCAGCCAGCCACGCCAGGGCCTGCGGGTGAGTCGGGCCAAGCGCGAGGATGGATTGCGGCACCGGCAGCAACGCGTGCAGATCGAAGGGACAGGCCTGGCTGTGGCCGACGAGCGCAAGCGCCCTCGCCTGCCGCCGCTCGACGCGCTCGCGGAACTGCCGCGCGAGGATGCGGCATCCGGCGATGGTGAGGTTGTTCCGCCGCGCCGCCGGCTGCGCGGCGGCCATGTTGAAGATGTCCTCCTCGATCGTGGCGAAATCCAACTGCCACGGCGTGACCCCCGCGCCGCGCGCCGCCACGGCGAACGCGGCGACGGTCGCGGATGGCCCGGAGACGATGAGGTGGCGGTAGCGCCAGGCGGGCGCGCCGTCGGCATGGGAGAGCGCCCGCGTCGCGTCGGCGGGCCGGCGGCCGCGCGGCTTCGGCGGCTTTTCCTGCGCCGGGGGGTCGGTGCCCCGGGTCGGAGCGGGATCACTCTCCAGATCCCACGGCAGACGGAAATCCGTCAAAGGTCGAGCATCCCGGCCGGGCTCTCGGCGACCAGGCCGGCGCGCCGCACGTAGCCGCGCATCGTGCGCAGATCGCGGTGGCGGGTGTGGCGCATGATGTCCTCGTCGCGGACGCCCTTGTCGTACGCCGCGGTGATGAAGCCGACGCGCAGCGCATGCGCGCTCAGCCGCTCGAACCCCTCCACGGCGAGCCCGGCCATCCGGATGCGATGGGCCAGAATGCGGCGCACGGCGTCGGGGTGCAGCGCCGTGTCACCGATGCCGCCGCCGGTGCTGATGCGGCGGAACAACGGCCCGGCTTTCCGTCGGGCGACCGCCTGCCAGGCCTCGAACGCGAGCACCGGGCAGGTCTCGGCGTGCCGGCCGCGCGGCAGGCCGATCTCGGCCCCCTGCCCCGCCTGGTCGGTTTTTCCCCGGCTGATGCGCAGCCGCAGCCCGCCGGCGACCGCTGCCACGTCCTCGACCCGCAGGGCCACCAGTTCGGAGCGGCGCAGCGCGGCGGCGAAGCCGATCAGCAGCATGGCGCGGTCACGCCGGCCGCGGGCCGTGCGGTCGCAGGTCGCGACCAGCTGGCGCAGCATAGAGAGCGACAGGGCCGCGGCCTGCTCGACCGGGCGGCCGTGCACGCGCAGCAGCGCGCGGAGCGGCTCCTGGATGTCGCGATGGCCGGGGTTCCAGGGCAGGTCGTTGAAGCGATGCGCTTTTCCCAGCGCCGACAGTCGTCGGCGGATGGTGGTCGGCGCGAATTGCCCGGCCAGGCTGGCGAGATAGGCGCCGACCGTCGCGGGTGGGGCCGGCATGGGGACAAAGCCGTGCTCGGCGCACCACCGGGAAAAATGGTGCCAGTCGGCCCGGTACGCCCGGAGCGTCGCCGGCGCCGCCGCCTGACGCCCCAGGGCCTGGGCGGCCGCAAGCGCCGCTTGCCCGGCCGCGGTGCCAGCGGGCACGGGCGGCACGTTCGCCGCCGGCCCGAGGTCAACGGGCACCACGTCCCCGGCGAGGACGGCACGGGCCGGGCCGGCGGAATCAGGCGGCGATTCGGTCATCGGGCGAAGCATCGCCGGCCGGGGCGCGCCGCGGCAACGGAAGAAATTGCATCACGCGCGATATTGCGGATTATCGCGCCTAGATCGCCTCGACGAGGATCCCAAGAGCTTCCGGAATGGAAGTGACTTCTATAATGGAGAAGCGTGAGAGCGCTCCTGCACACCGAGTTCACCGCCCTCCTGGCCCGCGCCGGCGTCAGTCAGGCCGCCTTCGCCCGGCTCGCCGGCGTCACGCCCCGGCAGGTCAACAACTGGGCCCGCGGCCGCGCCGCCGTGCCGAAATGGGCGGCCGTGCTGGCCGGCGTGCTGGCGGAGTTCACGCCAGAGGCCCTGGAGATCATGATCGATGACGCGGATTTCAGCTGGTGCGAAACCCTCGGAGTGCCGTCAAGCGCGGACCCGGAGCTCGCCCGACGGGCGATGACCCGGCTGGCCCTCGCCTACCACCCAGACAGGGGCGGCACCCAGGACCAGATGGCCCGCATCAACGCGGCCTATGCGAAAGCGCGCGCCGCCGTTGAGGTGCCATGAGGCGTAGCCCAACGCGACCGGCTCGACGCCCTTACTGAAGCGCGAAAGGGGCCAACTGAAGCGCGGAAGGAAGATCGACACCGAGCCCCCTGCCCTGCCCTGGATTTCGCGGCTGGCCGCCCGACGGCGGCCTATTGGCTACCTCTGCAAACGGCCATTTGCAGACACTTTGTCGTTCTGTAGATTCACCGCCCAAGGAGGCCAACCGACGTGACGCAGCTGAAAACCCGGCTGGCGGCGGCCCCGG
>DATIMU010000309.1:0-7885 GCA_035475015.1 Acetobacteraceae bacterium | reverse complement strand
ACGCCCACCGAAGATGTGGACGTGGAAGTGTCCAACCTCCTGTCCGGCATGGTCGCCCATGTTGGCGAGCGTCCGATAGCCCGGCGCCTCCAATCCGAGCGATCGCGCGACATGGCCGACGGCACGGAAAAAGCCGGCGATCTCGGCGTCGCTCGCCGACGCGCTGAAATCGGCCAGCGAGCAATACCGTCCCTTGGGAATCACCAGCACATGCACCGGCGCCTGCGGATTGACGTCGTGGAAGGCCAGCGCCCATTCGTCCTCGTGGAGCTTGCGGCTCGGGATCTCGCCGCGAAGGATCTTGGCGAACACGTTGGCGTTGTCGTACGGCGGCAGTCCGGTCACGAACATCCTCGACCTCTCACTCGACCGCTCAGGGGATTTTTGTGGTGCCGAGGCCGAATACGGCCGGCAGGGCCTTGGCGCGGGACGCCTTCTCGGCGACGCCGCTGACCCCCTCGCGCCGCTTCAGTTCCGCCCACACCTCGTCCGGCCGCACCCCCGCGTCCACCCACAGCACGATCAGGTGGTACAGCACGTCCGCGCTCTCCGCGACCAGTGCGTCACGATTGCCCGCGACCGCCTCGATCAGACACTCGACGGCTTCCTCGCCGAATTTCTGCGCAACCTTCGACCGGCCGCGGGACAGCAGACGGGCAGAATGGCTTACCGCCGGGTCGGCGTCGCGGCGATTGGTCACGACGGTCCAGATGCGGTCGAGCACGGCGGCACTAGGGCCAAGCGCCAGCGGCGGCGGCGGACGCGACAGCTCCGCCGGCTGCGTGCGCCGGATCGCCTTCTTCGGCTTAGCGCGCGGCTTGGCCTCGCCCGGCGCGGTCTTCGCCGGCCGCTTCTTCTTGGTCGCCTTGGTCGCCTTTGCCATCGGCCTCGTCCTAGGCAGCCCGCTCGACGAGCCGCACCGGCAGGCCCGCCGCGCGCAGCGCACCTTTCACGTCGGCGACGGTGAAGGTGCCGAAATGGAACACGCTCGCGGCGAGCAGACCGGTCGCCCCGGCCTCGGCGCCCTCGACGAAATGCCTGAGCGAGCCGACGCCCCCCGAGGCGATCACCGGCAGCCGCACCGCGGCGCACACTTCGCGCAGGAGCGCGGTGTCGAAGCCGAGACCGGTGCCGTCGCGATCCATGCTGGTAAGCAGGATTTCGCCGGCGCCGAGCTCGGCCATGCGCTGGCACCAGCCGATCACCTCGATCCCGGTGCCGCGCCGGCCGCCGTGGGTGAACACCTCCCAGCGTCCCTCGCCGGTCCGCTTGGCGTCCACCGCGACCACGACGCATTGGCTGCCGAACTTCTCCGCCGCCTCGCGCACCAGCTCCGGCCGCGCGACGGCGGCCGAGTTGATGCTGCATTTGTCGGCCCCCGCCAGCAGCAGGCGGCGCATGTCCTCGACGGCGCGGATGCCGCCGCCCACGGTGAGCGGCAGGAACACTTGCGCGGCGGTGCGTCCGACCACGTCGAGAATGGTGTCGCGGTTCTCGTGGCTCGCGGTGATGTCGAGGAAGCACAGCTCGTCCGCGCCCGCCGCGTCGTAGACTCGCGCCTGCTCGACCGGATCGCCGGCGTCGCGCAGCGAGACGAAATTGACGCCCTTGACGACGCGCCCGTCCTTCACGTCGAGACAGGGTATGACCCGCAGCTTCAGCACGCGATTCGGCTCCTCCCTGATGTGTTTAGAGTCAAATGGTCCGGCACGCGCAAGTGCTTAACGCACGTGAGCCGCGTTCAGCCGGAAAGCAGCGCCAGCGCCTCGGCCGGATCGACCCGCCCGTCATAGAGGGCACGACCGACGATCACGCCGTCGATCACCCCGGCCCCGGCAGCCTCGGCGGCGCGCTTGAGCGCGTCGAGGTCCGCCAAGCCGCCTACCCCGCCGCTGGCGATGACCGGGGTGGTGAGCTGGAAGGCGAGGTCGACCGTCTGCTCGAGATTGAGCCCGGACAGCATCCCGTCGCGACCGATATCGGTATAGACGATCGCTGCCACGCCGGCGTCCTCGAAGCGGAGTGCGAGATCGAGCGCGCGGATCGAGGAGGTCTCGGCCCAGCCCTCGGTCGCCACGTAGCCGTCCCGCGCGTCGATGCCGACCATCACGCGGCCGGGGAAGGCGCGGCAGGCCTGACGCACCAGGTTGGGGTTCTTCACCGCGGCGCTGCCGAGGATCACGCGGCGGATGCCGGCGCGCAGCCAGGCCTCTATCCCGGCCATGTCGCGGATGCCGCCGCCGAGCTGCACCGGGATTTTGACCGAGCGCAGGATCGCCGCCACCGCATCGCCGTTCACCGGCCGCCCGGCGAACGCGCCGTTGAGGTCCACCACGTGCAGCCAGCGGAACCCGGCATCCTGCCAGGCGCGAGCCTGCGCGCCGGGATCGTCCGAGTAGACCGTGCTCTGGTCCATCTCGCCGCGCCGCAGCCGGACGCAGGCGCCGTCCTTGAGGTCGATTGCCGGATAGAGCGTCAGCCCCGACATCACGCCTTCCGCGCGCGCGGCTTGAGGAGCTTGTAGTAATGGTGGCCGCGAATGGTCTCGCCGCCCACCCGCGCGTAGTGCGGATGCGTCCCCCAGCGGACGTAGCCGAGCGAATCATACAGCCGGATCGCCGCCTCCTGCGTCTCGCGCACGTCGAGGTTCAGCACCTGATAGCCGAGCGCCCGCGCGCCCTCCTCCACCCGCAGCGTGAGCAGGCGGGCAAGTCCGTGGCCCCGCGCGTAGGGCGCGATGAACGAGTGCATCAGGTGCGCCGCGAACGCCTGCGCCTCGTTGTTGCGCGGTGGCCGCAGGAGCTGCGCCGAGCCGACGATGGTGCCGTTCAGCCGGGCGATGAACAGCTCGCGCTCGGGCACCAGCAGCACGCCGCGGAAATAACTCTCGAGCGCCAGTCGGCCCGGCGGGTTGATCCAGCCGAAGCCGCCGCCCTCGATGATCGCCGAATGCGCCGCCTCACACAGCGCGTTCAACTCCTCCTCGGTGAAGCTCTCCGCCCGCTCGACGAGGCGTTCGTCGGGCGGTGGCCTCGCCGGTGCCTGGAGATCGGATGCGTCCGCCATCAGGCCCCCCTCATCAGGGCGACCATGTGAGGAAATTGGTCAGGATGCGGATGCCGACCTCCTGGCTCTTTTCGACATGAAATTGCGTTCCCGCCCGGTTGCCGCTCGCCACCATCGCCACGACGGGACCACCGTACTCCGTCTGGGCGATGACCTGGCCGGGATCGGCGCCGGTCAGGGCATAGCTGTGAACGAAGTAGGCATGGTCACCCGGAGCGACACCTTCAAGGAGTGGATGCGCCCCCGGCACGAATTTGAGCGCGTTCCAGCCCATCTGCGGCAGGCGCAGCCCCGGCGGGTCCATCGCGGTGATCTCGCCACGCACCCAGCCGAGCCCCGGCGTCACCGCGTGCTCCAGGCCGCGCTCGGCCATCAGCTGCATCCCGACGCAGATGCCGAGGAACGGCGCGCCACGATCGGTCGCCGCCTCGATCGCTTCGCGCATTCCGCTCACCTCGCCCAGCCCGCGCGCGCAGTCGGCAAAGGCGCCCTGCCCCGGCAGCACGATCCGGTCGGCTTGCCACACCGCCTCGGGATCGGACGTGATGGACACTCGGGCAGCGATCCCCGCCCGCGCGGCCCCCAGCGCCAGCGCGCGCGAGGCGGAGGCCAGATTGCCGCTGCCGTAATCGACCACCGCGACCTTCATCGCAGCTCGCCCACCGGCACGAAGGAATGCGCGAGGTCCGGCCGACCGTGCAGCAGGCGCCCGAGTGCGGCCTCGTCGTCGCGCGCCGCGATCACGTGCGCCAAGGTGTAGCCGCGCCGCGCGAGCGACCAGCGGACCAGGTCGCGCCCCAGCAACCCCTGGCCGATCGCCAGCCCGAAGGAGAGCACCAGGCGGGTGCCGTCGTTGGTCAGCGCGCCGAGCAGAACCCACAGCGCGAGATCGAGCACGGCGGCGATCCACGCCCGCTGCGCCAGCAGCCACAACGCGCCGAAGAAGAACGCGCCCCAGCTCCACCCCTCCCGCACCAGCTCCGGCCGCCGGCCGGCGCGGACATGCGCGGTCCAGAACCTCACAGCGAGCCCTTGGTGGAGGGCACCGCGTCGCCCCCGCGCGGGTCGGGCTCGACCGCGATGCGCAATGCCCGCGCCGTCGCCTTGAAGCACGCCTCCGCGACGTGGTGCGCGTTGTGCCCGGCGCGGCGGGTGACGTGCAGCGTCAGCAGCGCGTTGGCGGCGAAGGCCCGGAAAAACTCCTCGAACAGCTCGGTATCCATCTCGCCCACCTTGGGCCGCTCGAAGGCCACGTCCCAGGCGAGGAACGGCCGGCCGGAGATGTCGATCGCCACCTCCGCCAGCGCCTCGTCCATCGGCACCAGCGCCTGGCCGAAGCGCCGGATGCCGCGCTTCTCGCCGAGCGCCTTGGCCACCGCGCGGCCGAGCACGATGCCGACATCCTCGGTGGTGTGGTGGAAGTCGATATGCAGGTCGCCCGTGGCGCGCACCGTGAGGTCGATCAGCGAATGCCGCGCCAGCGCGGTCAGCATATGGTCGAGAAAGCCGATGCCGGTGGCGATCTCGGCCTTCCCCGTCCCGTCGAGCGCGAGGCTCAACGCGATGTCGGTCTCCGACGTCGTGCGCGTCAGGCTTGCCGTGCGATCCATGACGCGAGGACTTACCCCGAATCGCGCCCGCGGCCAACGCGGCATCTGCCGTGCCGATCTATCTCCCCCTCCCCTTGCGGGAGGGGCAGGGGGGAGGGGTTCGCGCGCGGCGTGGCGGATGACGGCCAGCACGCCTTCCAAATTACCCATCACGTCGTTGTTCCACACACGAAGCACGCGCAGACCCTGGTCAAGCATCCAGGCGTCGCGAGTCGCATCGGTGGTCGAATCCGAATGCGCGGCGCCATCCACCTCAACGACGAGACGCGCGGGTGGGCAATAGAAATCCGCGATAAACGGCCCGATCGGCACCTGACGACGGAATTTCAAACCATCGAGTTGGCACCTGCGAAGCACGAACCAAAGCTTCTGCTCCGGCGGCGTGGGCTCCCGGCGCATGGCCCGGGCGGATCGAGAGTCCCGGCGGGCGACGCCCCCTCCCCCAACCCCCTCCCGCAAGGGGAGGGGGCTTCATCCACGAGCTAGTCGGCGCTGGTCGCCGGCTCGGGCATCGGTGCACGGACCGGCTCGGGGCGCGGCGCGGCGCCGTCGGTCAGCATCTCGATGCGGCCGGTGATCTGGCCGCCATCCTCCACCTGCAGGCGGCGGCAGCGCGCGGTGCCGAGCACCCGGCCGCTCGAACGGACCACCAGGCCGGCGCGGACCGTGAGTGTGCCGTCGATGGTGCCGGCGATTTCGGCGTCTTCCACCTCGACCTCGCCCTTGAACACGCCGCCGGGCGAGATCGCGAGTTCCGTCGCGTGGATCATGCTGGCCTCGACCGTGCCCTCGACCACCAGACGCTCGGCGTCTTGCACGGTGCCCTGCACGCTGATGCCGCGCCCGACCACCAGGGTGCGGCGCTCCGCCGGGTCGCGGACCGGGCGCGGGCCGCCCGGCATGACGGCCGGACGCGCGCCCTGCGGCGGCGATGCGCCGGGCGGCGGCGGCATCGTGGGCGTCGGCTGGCTGGCCGGCTGCGGGCTGCTGGAGAACGGCGTGCGAGCCATGTTCGGTGCCTCCTTCTGAGGGGCGGGGCGGAAGGGAGGGACGCCCAGACCGGAATCCGCCGGTCCGGTTGGCGCGCCTTGAGGGTCAGCGGGGCCGGTGGCGCCACCCTGGGTCGAGCTATCGCGCAGCCCGGTGCGGCCGGGCTGGAAGGCACTGGGCGACCCAGCGCCCTGCGGCTCGTCGGGTCTGCGACGTTTGAACACGGGCTCTCCGTCTCGTGCTGGTGGCGAAAGCAGGGCCTAACACACGGCCGCGCGCCGGAACAACCAGGGCCGGGCAGTTATCGGGCGCTTATCCACACCGATCCGCCGCCGCAACCGAACCCGATCAGCCGTCTCGCCCATCCATAATATGAACCATCGCCGCCGTCCCGATCACCGGGATGAGCAGATTGAGCAGCGGGATGTAGCCGGCGAGCGCCAGGATGCCGCCCTGCACCAGCACCATGACGCGGCGTCGGTGATACAGCGCCTGCGCCTCCGCCCGGCCCATGCGGCGCATTGCCACTGCGACGAACAGCCCGCGCCCGATCGCGTAGCCGCCGATCGCCCAGGCGATCAGCAATCCGACGCCGGGGATCAGCAGCGCCAGGGCCAGCGCGAGCAGGTTCAGCAGCAGGATGCGCGCGCCCACCGCCAGCCCGTCCCACGCCTGCACCGCGACCGGCGCGCCCTGCGCCGGAGCAAGTCCTGGGTAGAAGCGCCGCTCCACCGCGCGGGCGATGCGCTCCAGATAGAGCGTGCCGATCACCGCCGCGACCGGCAGGAACAGCCAGAAGGCGAGCAGCGCCGCCCCCAGCCCGCTCAGGATGCCGGCGAGCCACGCCCAGATCGCGTGGCCGGTCAGCACGTGCTGCACCGCCCAGATCGAGCCGGCCAGCAGGACGATGAAGCAGATCACCGCCCAGCCGAGGCTGCGCCACAGCACGCCGACGAACGCCGGATCGTCCAACTGCGACAGGGCGCGGAACAGCGGGCTGAGCAGGCCGGTCATGATGTCGTCCCTCCGACGCATTGTGACTGTCGAGTTGCTGGCGCGGCGCCGGGATGTTAGGCGGGCGCACCCCAGCCGGAGCCCTTGCGGATGACCGTCCAGCCAACGACCGCTCGTTCCCAGAATGGGCCGCGTTTCGACATTCTCGGCATCGGCAACGCCATCGTCGACGTGGTCGCCGCCGCCGAGGATCGCTTCCTCTCCAAGCACGACATGCGCAAGGGGTCCATGGCGCTGATCGACGAGGCGGCGGCCGAGGCGCTCTATGCCGCCATGCCGCCGGGCCAGGAAAGCAGCGGCGGCTCGGCGGCCAACACCTGCGCCGTCGCCGCCGCCCTCGGCTCGCGGGTGGCCTATCTCGGCAAGGTCGCCGACGACCCGTTGGGCGCGGTGTTCGCCCACGACATCGCCGCCGCCGGGGTGCATTTCCCATCTGCCCGCCTCACCGGCGGGGCGCCGACCGCCCGCTGCCTGATCCTGGTCACGCCGGACAGCGAGCGCACCATGAACACCTTCCTCGGTGCTTGCGTCACGCTCGGCGAGGCCGACGTCGACACCGCGCTGGTCGCCGACGCCGCCGTGACCTACCTTGAGGGCTACCTGTTCGACCCACCGGCCGCCCAGGCCGCGTTCCGGCTGGCGGCCGAGACGGCGCACCGCGCCGGGCGGCGCGTGGCACTCTCGCTGTCCGACCCGTTCTGCGTCGATCGCCACCGCGCCGCGTTCCGCGACCTGGTGCGCGGCCACGTCGACATCCTGTTCGCCAACGAGGCCGAACTCTGCAGCCTCTATGAGCAGAACGATTTCGCCGCCGCCGCCGAGGCCGCGCGCGGCGACGTCGCACTCGCGGCACTCACCCGCAGCGAGGCCGGCAGCGTCATCGTGCAGGGCGGCGAGACCGTCCGCGTCGCGGCCGTGGCGGCGCGCGTCGTGGACACCACCGGCGCCGGGGACGCCTACGCAGCCGGCTTCCTCGCCGGCCTGACCGCCGGGCGCAGCCTCGCGGCGTGCGGGCGGATCGGCAGCGTCGCCGCCGCCGAGGTGATCGGCCATTTCGGCGCGCGGCCGCAGACCGACCTACGGCGGCTGGTCGCCGGCGTCACGGACTGAGATCGAGCCGGCTCACGGGCTTGTGGGCATCACGGAGGCAAAACCATCGGGCGAACTTGCGTTCCTGTCGCATGGACCGCGCGTGCAGCGCGCAT
>DATIMU010000308.1:0-3300 GCA_035475015.1 Acetobacteraceae bacterium | reverse complement strand
AAGTAGGCGGCTACTCCGCCGCCTTGCGGCCGAACCAGTCCGCCACGTCGATGCGCGGCATCTCGAAGCGGTCGGTGGTGCGGGCGTACCAGCCGCGACCGTGCATACGGCCGATGAGATCGAGCTTCGGCGTGTCGATGTAGCATTTCACGGGGTCAAGCACGCAGTCGTCGCGCACGTGCATCGCCACCACGCGGCCCATCACCACCGCGCGGTCGACGCCGACCTCCACGATCACCAGCCGCTCGCATTCCATTGACACCGGGCTCTCGGCGATACGTGGCGCCTTCACCTTGTGCGACGGGATCGCGGTGAGTCGGGCCTCGCGGAACTCGTCGATCTCGGGGCCGAACTCGATGGCGCTGACGTTCATCGCCTCGGCGGTCTCGTTGTTCACCAGATTGACCACGAACTCGCCGGTGCGACGGATGATATTGCCGGTGTCCTTGGCGTCGCCGGGTGCGCGCCCGCCGATGCCGAAGCAGACGATCGGCGGGTTGCCCGACACCGCGTTGAAGAATGAGAAGGGGGCGGCGTTGATGCTGCCGTCGAGGTCACGGGTGGAGACCCAGGCGATCGGGCGTGGCACCACGGTCGAGACCAGCAGCTTGTAGCCGTCCTGCTCGCTGAGGGTTTCCATGTCGAACAGCATCGCGCGTCCTTCCGGTCTGTTGCGCGCAGCGTGACGTGGCCGGCAGGGCCTGTCCAGATCGGCCGGCGAGCCGCTTGCCGACCTGCCCTTTCACCGGACATTAAGCCCGACAGGCGACCCTGCCGGCATCGACCATCGCTGGGGTTTTGCCGATGTTGCGTCCGCGCGATCTGCCCATTGCCGCGAAACTGGGCCTGTCGGCCTGTTGTGCGCTGCTCCTGCTCGGGGCGCTCACCTGGACGGTGCGGGAGGGCATGGTGCGGCTCAGCGCCATCGACCAGCGCAGCGCGGCGGCGGAGACGGCGGCGCGCGAGCTGGCGACCGCGCGCACCGCCGTGCTGGAGATGCGCGTCGCCAGCCGCGAGCTCGAATACCAGCAGAGTGTCGTCGCCGTGCAGGCGGTCGCTCGCGGCGCGGAGCAGCAGGCGCAGAGCGCGCAGGGCGTGTTGCGGACGGTGGCGAGCACTGACGAGACGGAGGGTGGGCGAAAGCTGCTCTCGGATGCGACGGCCGCGCTCACGGCCTATACGGCCGCCCTGCGGCACACCGCCGAGCTGCGGTCCGCCGTGCTGGACACGCGGGAGAAAACCTTTTTTCCACTCTACAAGCCGTTCCTCAAGGAGCTGGACGGGGCGCGGGCCAGCCTGGCGGCGGAGGACATTCCCTATGCCGAGATGGCGCCGCTGCGCTCCGCGCTCGAGGAATACGGCGCGGCGGTGAACACCATGCGCACCGTCGCCCTGCGCTTCCTCGCGACCAGTGATCGCAGCGAGGAGCTGTCGCTCAAGGACTCCGCCGCGACCGCCGAGGCGGCCCTCGCCACGATCCTGGCCGGCCGCATCTCGGACGACCTCAAGACGGATGTCCGCAAGCTGGCCGAGACCGGCACGTCCATGCAGCGCTCCGCCAACGAGCTGTTCGCCGCCGCCAGCCGCTCGGATGCGTTCACGCAGAAGGATTTGGAGGCGGCGAGCCGCGTGATGCGGGACAGCCTCGCGCTCTGCATCCGTGATTTCGCGGCGCGCGCGCAAGCCGCCCGCGCCGAGGCCGACGCCGCGATGGAGGCCGCCCGGGAGCGGACGCTGATGTACGCGGCCGGCATCGCCATCCTCATGCTCGCCTCAGGCCTGCTCACCGCCCGCGCGGTGGCGCGCCCGATCCGTGCGATGACCCGCGCGGTGCAGGCGATGGCCGATGGCGAGACCGGTGCCGCGATCGGCTTTGCCGGCCGGCGCGACGAGATCGGCCGGATGGCCGGCGCCTTGGAGACGCTGCGCGGCGCGGTGCGAAAAGCCTTCGTGCAGAGCCAGATGATCGAGCAGATCCCGGTCGGCGTGATGACCGCCGATGCCGCGGAGGCGCGCATCACCTATCTCAACCCGGAGAGCCGGCGGATCATGGAGACCGTGGCCGACAGTCTGCCGGCTCCGCCGGACCAGCTCGAAGGCCAGGCTCTTACGCTCTTCCATGCCGACCCCGACGAGGTGAAGGCGATCCTCGCCGACCCCGAGCGCTTGCCCTACCGCACGCCGGTCGCCATCGGCGGCGAGGTGCTGGAATTCTGCGCCTCCGCGATCCGCGACCGGGACGGGCAGTATGTCGGGCCGATGGTGACCTGGACCGTGATGACCGGCCGCGTCCGCCTGTCCGAGCGCTTCGAGCGGACGGTCGGCACGATCGCCGCTTCGGTGGGTTCTTCCGCTAGGTCGATGACCGAGACGGCGAACGCCATGAGCCTGTCTGCCGCCGAGAGCGGCCGATTCAGCGTGGCCGTCGCCGGCGCTTCGGATCAGGCGGCGAGCAACGTGCAGTCGGTCGCCGCCAGCGCCGAGGAGCTTGCCGCCACGGTGCACGAGATCGGTCGGCAGGTCGCGGAATCGGCCCGCGTCGCCGGCCAGGCGGTGCGCGAGGCGGAGGACACCGACCGCTGCGTCGGCCACCTGTCGGAGGCGGCGACGCGGATCGGCGACGTGGTGAAGCTCATCAGCGACATCGCCGGGCGGACCAACCTGCTGGCGCTCAACGCGACGATCGAGGCGGCGCGGGCCGGGGAGGCGGGCAAGGGGTTCGCCGTGGTGGCGAGCGAGGTCAAGACGCTGGCGACGCAGACGGCCCGCGCTACCCAGGAGATCGGCGCGCAGATCGCCACCATGCAGGGCGAGGTCGGTCAGGCGGTGAGCGCCCTGCGCTCGATCGGCGGCACCATCCAGCGCATGAACGAGATCGCCACGGCGATCGCCGGCGCGGTGGAGGAGCAGGGTGCGACAACGCAGGAGATCGCCCGCGCCGTTCAGCACGCCGCGGCGGGCACGGCCGAGGTGAACGGCAACATCAACCAGGTGACGCAGGCGGTGACCCACACCGGCGAGCAGGCCGGCGCCGTGCTGGAAGCCGCCCGCACGCTCACCGCCCACTCGGACACGCTGAAGCTCGAGGTGGCGGAGTTCCTGACCGCGGTGCGCGAGGCGGCTTGATCTCGTTCGCCTGACCGGGGTCGGGCTGACTGGAGCCGCCTCGTCATCCGACGAGGCTGCTGCCGTCGAACGGCACCGAGCCAAGTGTAGGTTGGGCCGCAAGGAGCGTAGCGTATTCCGCCACGGGGCCGCACAGATGGCGGAATGCGCTTCGCTCCTTCCGCCCTACGGCCA
>DATIMU010000307.1:0-5126 GCA_035475015.1 Acetobacteraceae bacterium | reverse complement strand
TTCCAGTTCCGTGGACGCGGAGGAGAGCATATCCGCGAGGCCGCCGATCTTGCCCTCGAAGGCGCCCATCAGCTGTTCGAGATGCGCCGTCCGCTGCTCCTTGGCGTGGCGCTCGGTTTCCTGAGCGGCGGCGAGCCGCGCGGAGCGCTCCATCGTGTCCTTGAACACCTGCACGGCCCGCGCGAGATCGCCGATCTCGTCCTGCCGCTCCGTCCCCGCCACCGAGACGGCGAGGTCGTCCCCGGACAGCCGCGTGAGGGCATCGCTGACCTGCCCGAGCGGGCGGACCACGCGGCGGATGAACACGAAATAGAGGACCATCAGCGCGGTGAGCGCGGTCAGCGCCATCATCGCGGCGGCAACGTCCGTCATCCGGTCGGCGCCGGCGCGGGCGGCCGCCGCCTCGCTTGCCGCGCGCCCGTTCATCAGGCGCTGGAATTCGGCGATCGGCTGCATGATGACCGCCTTGTCGCGGTCGTACTCATCGCTGAACATCAGGCGGCGCGCGGTCTCCAGATCCTTCGCCGCGACCGCTTTCATGGCCGCGTCCTCGGTCTTGATGAGCGCGTCGGAGTTGGCCTTGGCCTGTTCTATGAGCGCCAACTCGGCGGCCGGCGCATTCAGTTGCTTAAGGCGCGCGACGACGTTGTCGCGGGTCTTGGTCTCCTTCACCTCCCGCCAGTAGGCGTCGAGGTGGCGCCGATCGCCGGCGATGCTGTAGCGACGGGCTTCGTTGGTCAGGCGGTCGGATGCGTCTGCCAGATCGATGCCGAGCTGCTTCTGCTCGATCTGCCGCTCGATCGCCTGCCGCTCGGCGCGCAGCTGCGCCTGCGCCATCCACATCGCGCCGACCGTGGCGACAGCGAGCGCGATGACCGCGCCACAGGAGAGCCGCGAGACCTGCGAGATACGCATCGTGCCCACTCCGCTCATGCCGATCGCCGATCATCCGGCTCCGCCGATCAATAGCGCCGATTGCTGAACATCCGGTTGAGGCTTGGCGGAAGCCTCTTGCACGATCACGGGCCGCGCGCTGCATTCTGACGTCGCAACACGAGACGGATCGCCGCGTCATGAAATCGCACGTCGTGGTCATCGGCGCCGGGATCGCCGGTGCGGCTACCGCGGTCGAATTGCTGCGCGACGGGCATCGCGTGACGATCCTGGAGCCCGGCGAGCCCGGTGGCGAGCAGGCCGCGAGCTACGGCAACGGCGCGTGGCTCAGCACCGCGTCCGTCGTGCCGATGTCGATGCCGGGGCTGTGGCGCCGCGTGCCGGACTACCTGCGCGATCCGCTCGGGCCGCTGGCGATCAGATGGAGCTACCTGCCGCGCCTGCTGCCCTGGCTCACCCGCTTCCTGCGCGCCGGCTCGACCATCGCCAAGGTGGAGGCGACGGCGCGTGCGCTGCGCCCGCTGATCGCCGACGCGCCGGAGCGGCACGCGCGTCTCGCCGCCGAGGCGGGTGTGGCGGAACTGATCGAGCGCAAGGGGCTGCTCTACATCTATCCCTCGCGCGCCGAATTCGAGGCCGAGGCGCTGGCATGGCGGCTGCGCGGCGAGAACGGCGTGCGCTGGATCGAGCTCGACGAGAACGAGCTGCGCCAACGCGAGCCGGTGCTCGACCGGCGCTACGGTTTCGGCGTCATGGTGGAGGATGGCGGGAACTGCACCGATCCCGGCGGCTACGTCGCCGCGCTGGTGCAACATGCGCGTACGCGAGGCGCGGTGCTGCGGCACGAGCGCGCGGTGGGCTTTCGCATCGACGCCGGCCGCCTCAAGGCCGTCCGCACCGAGGGCGGCGGCGAGATTGCCTGCGACAAGGCGGTGATCGCTGCCGGGGCGTGGTCGAAGACGCTCGCGCGTGCCGCCGGCGACAAGGTCTATCTGGAGACTGAGCGCGGCTATCACGTGATGATCGCCGATCCCGGGACCGGTCCGCGCCACCCGATCATGCCGAGCGACACGCACACGGCGACGACGATGACGCGCGGCGGCTTGCGCATCGCCGGGCAGGTGGAACTGGCCGGGCTCGACGCCGCGCCAAACTGGAAACGCGCGGAGATCTTGCGCGACTATGCGCTGACCGCCTGGCCCGATCTGCCGCGCGACCTGCCGCTTGAACGGATAAAATACTGGATGGGGCACCGTCCCTCGACGCCGGACGGGCTGCCTTGCATCGGCGCCGCGTCGGGCAGCGCCGACATCGTGCACGCTTACGGGCACGGCCATATCGGGCTGGCGTCCGGCGCGATGACCGGGCGCCTCGCCGCCGACCTGGTGAGCGGCAAGCCGCCGGTGATCGATCCTGCTCCGTATGCGCCGGCGCGGTTCCGACGCGCGTAGTGCGTCGGGCGCTCGCCGCCAAGCACGCGAAGTTGCGCATGACGTGCGCGCGGGTTTCGTGCTCTGTTCAACGTCCGCCCGAGGGTCAGCCGGGGGCAAAATCCGGCGGCCGGGGTGGGCGTGTCCACGCGACCTCGGGAGGGAACGGTGGAAGCAACGGGTATCCGCGCCGGGCGGCTGTCCTCGCTCGGCCTGATCGACCGCTATCGCTGGCTGGTGTTCTTCGTCACATGGCTCGGCTGGGCGCTGGACGCGACGGATTTCGGCCTGTTCTCGCTGGTGCTGCGCCCGGCGGTGACCGAATTGCACGGCGGGCAGGTGACGCTCGCCGAGATCGGCCGCATCGGCGGCTATCTCAGCATGGCCGGGCTGCTCGGCTGGGCGATCGGCGGCTTTCTGTTCGGCATCGTGGCGGACTACATCGGGCGGGTCCGCGCGCTGGCGCTCAGCATCGTCGTGTTCAGCGTGTTTACCGCGTGCCAGGGCTTCGCGCAGTCGATCTTCCAGCTCGGCCTGTTCCGCTTCCTCGGCGGGATCGGCACCGGGGCGGAGGTGGTGGTCGGCATTACGTTGGTCGCCGAGGCGTTCGCCGACGCGCATCGCGCCAAGATCTGCGGCATCATGATGACGGGCGGCGCGTTCGGCGCGCTGATCGGCGGACAGGTTTATGCACTCGTCGGGCCGTACGGCTGGCGCGCGGTGTTCTTCGTCGGCATCGCCCCCGCGCTGCTTCTGCTGCTGCTGCGTCGCGGGATGGGCGAGACGGCGCATTTCCAGGACGTGAGCGAACGCCGCGCCCTGGTGAAATCCGCCGGTGCGAGCGCGGCGGCGCACGATGTCGAGTTCATGCGCTTCGTGCCGCTGCAATTGTTCTCGCGCCAGAACCGCTACGCAACCTTAGTCGGCCTGCTGTTCTGCGTCGGCACCTTGCTGTCGATCTGGACCAGCGTGATCTGGCTGCCGACCATCCAGTCGCTGATGCTGGAGAAGGAGGGCATCAAGGGCGCGGCCGCGATCGCCAAGATCGGCCACGGCATGATGCTGTGGGGCATCGGCGGTATTTTTGGCTATGCCACGTTCGGCTTCCTCGCCGACTGGTTCGGGCGGCGGCGGACGGTGATGTTCTACAATGTCGGCGCGCTGGCGGCCGGGCTGTTCCTCTATCTCGGCCTGCGGACCTACGAGTTCTATCCGCTGATGCTGGTTGTGTTCGGCTATTTCGTGTTCGGCGTGTTCTCGGGCCACGCGGTGTATCTGCCCGAACTGTTCCCCACCCACATGCGCGCCACCGCGGTCTCGTTCTGCAACGGCTCGGGCCGGATCATCACCAGCTTCGGGCCCCTGGTCGCCGGCCTGCTGGTGGTTCCGTTCGGCGGCAACTTCAACAAGGCGGCGGCGGTGATGACCGGTTTCGTCGTGCTCAGCATCATCGCCATGCTGATCGGCCGGGAGACCCGCGACGAGGCTCTGCCGCGATGATATCGAGCGAAAGCGTCCACGGGATTTCGCTCGAGGTGCTGCGGGCCGGCAAGGGGCGGCCGGTGTTGCTGCTGCATGGCTTCCAGCAGATCGACCCCGACGCCCCGTTCGTCGAATTGCTCGCGCGCCGGGGACAAGTTATCGCGCCCTCGCATCCCGGCTTCGGCCGCTCGGCTCGGCCGGACGGGTTCGAGACGATCTACGATCTCGTGCGTCTCTACCTCGCAATGATAGAAAGCCTGCCGCACGAAAGGATCACGCTCGTCGGATTCTCCTTCGGCGGTTGGCTGGCCGCCGAGATCGCCGTCGCGTGTGCGCATCGCCTGGAACAACTCGTGCTGGTGGACGCGCTCGGCATCAAGCTGAGCGACCGCGAGACGCCCGACATCCTCGACGTGTTCAACACGCATCCCGACGAGGTGCGGCGGCGGAGCTGGCACGACCCCGCCCGTTTCGCGCCCGATCTCGACGCGATGAGTGACGAGGCGCTGGTGATCCGCGCGCGCAACTGGGACTCGCTCTGCCTCTATGGCTGGCAGCCCTACATGTACAATCCGCAGCTGCCGCGTTGGTTGCGGCGCGTCTCCGTGCCGACGCTGGTGCTGTGGGGCGCGAGCGACCGCATCGTGAAGCCGTCCTACGGCGAGGCGTACGCGGCGCTCATTCCCGGCGCGCGTTTTCAGCAAATCGCGAATGCGGGACATCATCCCGAGATCGAGCAGCCGGCGGCGTTCGTCGACCATGTGCTCGGCTTCCTCGATCGCTGACGGCGGAAGTGACGACATGGAAGCTTGGTGGCAGTGCGAGATCCCCTATCCCTACGTGCCGCAAGAGGTGCTGGACGCGGCGGACAGCGTGCGGGCGAGCCTGCCCAACCGCTACTGCGATCCGCGCGTCGCCGCCGATCTGTTCGAGGAGGTGATCGACGAGTTCCTGCTGTGCGACGATCTCGGCATGAACGTGCTGGCGATCGAGCACCACGCCGGCATCAACTCGCTGATCGGCTCCAACCCGATGCTGGTCGGCATCCTGGCGCGGCAGACGCGCAAGGTGCGCATCCTCAGCCTCGGCACCTTGGTTTCGCTGCGGCGCGACCCGGTGCGGATCGCGGAGGAATACGCCACCGCCGACGTGGTTTCGCGCGGCCGATTGGAAATCGGCTTCGTCAAATCGGGCGGCAGCGAGATGGCGTCGGCCAGCGTCAGCCCGGTCAACAACGTCGAGCGCTACTGGGAGGCGATCGACCTGATCCAGAAGGCGCTCGCTCATCAGGACGGACCGTTCAGCTGGGAGGGCAAGCAT
>DATIMU010000306.1:0-2817 GCA_035475015.1 Acetobacteraceae bacterium | reverse complement strand
CCTCGAAGGCCGCGATCTGACCATCGCGCTGAACTTCCCGCTCGACGTCGTGCTGGTGCCGGAGACGATGGCTCGTCTCGACGCGCAATGCGCTGGCGTCGGGGTGCGGCCCGAGCAGATCATCGTCGAGCTCACCGAGAGCCGGCCGGCCGAGGATCTGGCCGCGCTGCGCCGCTCGATCGAGCGCCTGCGAGCGGGCGGCTATGGCCTCGCGATCGACGACCTCGGGCCGTCGGTGCCGCACCACGCGGCCTTGCTGCGGATGCCGTTCACCACGGTGAAGCTCGATATCGAGGTTATCAGGGACATGCACGAGGCGGACGGCCGCGCCTTCCTGCTCGACACGATCGACACCGCCCGCGCGCAAGGCATGACGATCATCGCCGAGGGGGTGGAGGACCGCGACACCTGGCGCCGATTGGAAGCGCGCGGGGTGGACCATGCGCAGGGGTTTCTCATCTCCCGCCCGCTGCCGGCCGCGGCACTGCCGATCTGGCTCGATGCCTGGGCCGGCCGGCGCGCGCAACTGGCTCAGGCGTTGCGCGGCGAGCCCGACCACACCTCCTGATAGAGGCCGACGATCTCCGCCTTGTCGGGGATTCGCGGATTGTTGCCCGGGCTGCCCGAGGCGAGCGCCTGCTCGGCCATCAGCGCCATCTTGCCGTTCCAGGCCGCCTCGTCGATGCCGTAGCCGCCGGGCGTCGGCACGCCGAGCTCGGCGTTGAGCTCGGCCAGGCCGGTGACCAGCTTGCCCGACGCGACGCCGTCCGAATCGCCTGCCTCGGCGAAACCGATGCGTCGCGCGGCCTCGGCGTAGCGTGCCTCGGCGCCGCTCACGCTGAACCGCGTGATGGCCGGCAGCAGCATCGCGTTGGACAACCCGTGCGGCACATGGAAATGCGCCCCGATCGGCCGCGACATGCCGTGCACCAGGGCGACCGAGCTGTTGGAGAAGGCGAGCCCCGCAGTCATCGCGCCGAGCATCATGCCCTCGCGTCCCGTCGGATTGCTCGGCTCGTGATAGGCGGTGCGCAGGTGGCGCCCGATGAGCTCCATCGCCGCCAGCGCCAGCGCGTCGGAGAGCGGATTGGCGCGGCGCGAGACGTAGGCTTCGAGCGCATGGGTGAGGCTGTCGACGCCGGTATCGGCGGTGGTGCGGGCGGGGACGGAGACGGTCAGCTCGTGGTCGACGATCGCCGCCAGCGGCAGGGCGCCGAGGCCGGAGATCAGCATCTTCTCGTCGCGCTCGACATCGGTGATGACGGTGAAGCGGGTGCATTCGCTGCCCGTCCCCGCCGTGGTCGGGATGGCGATGATCGGCACGGCGCCGCGATCGGCCTGCGCCGGCGCCTTGTAGTCGCGCATCTTGCCGCCGCCCGCCGCCAGGATCGCGATAGCCTTGGCGGTATCGATCGGCGAGCCGCCGCCGAACCCGATCAGGCAGTCGAACGAGCCGCGCGCGAGTTCGGCCACGCCCGCCTCGATCACCGTGTCGGTCGGGTCGGAGACGGTGTCGCTGAACACGGTGACGGCGATGCCTGCCTCCGCCAGCGGATCGAGGCAGTGCCGCGCCATGCCCGACGAGACCATGAACGGATCGGTCACCACCAGCGGCCGCGACAGCCCGAATTTCGCCAGCACCTCCGGCAGCTGGCGGACCGCGCCGCCGCCCACCAGCATCATGCGGGGCGATGCGATATTGACGATGCTCATGGTGCCTCCGACCCGCGCGTTCGAGTGGAGCAGTGTGCGCGCGGCAGCCGGATGATCGACGGCGCCCGGAAGCGGGTCAAGCGCACGTCGCGGCGATGACTATCCCGGGCGGAGCCGACGCGAGGCTCGGTCCACCCTCGCCCGTCTCATTCCCCGACGGCGCGCGTCTGCTTGCCGTCCCAGAATAGAGAAATAGTTTCGTACTGGCAGAGATCGATATTGCCCCACTCGGCATCGTCGCCGTCGTTGTATTTCACCTTGATATCGAACCGGCAGGCAGAGTCGCCGTGGGGGAAGGTGACGTTGACGGCCTCACCGTCGGCGACGGCTTCCTTGCCCATGATGTCGTGGCCCCACGCCTTGCTCGAAGCGGGCGAGACGTAGACGCTGTCGATCTGATAGCCGGTCCGGTTGACCAGCTTGAAATCCGCATCGCCGGCGAACGCGCTGGCGGTGAGCGTAACGAGCAGGGCCGCTGCGATGAGCGGCCGTTCGACGAGCTGCATACAGGCTCCAAGTCTCCGGGGGTTTCGACGGGGAGCACTTTCCATCGCGCCGGTTAATGATCCATGACCCCGCACGCCGCCGATGTTGAACGTGCGCCCAGCGTGCCATACCGTCGGCGACCAGTGGTGATGGGGGAAACAGCGCATGACCGTGAAGTCCGTGCTCCTGGCGAGCGTGCTCGTGCTCACGCCGGCACTCGCGCAGGCGGGCAAGAACGACATCGTGGTCGGGCTCGATCAGAAGGTGGCCTTCGAGGCCAATGGCGGCCGCATCGGGCCGAGCGGCGAGGACCAGCTGGTCGTGGTCGACGTAAGCGACGCGGCCAATCCGCGTATCCGCGCCACCCTCAAGCTCTCCAATTCGGTGGTTGGGCCACCCACCAACCTGCAGATCACGCCGGATGGCCGGCTGGCGCTGCTCGCGAGCTCGGTCACGACGAAAGAAACCAACGGCAAGTGGGGCAACGTGCCGGACGACAAGCTGTTCGTGGTCGATCTCGACGCCGATCCGCCGAAGCTGATCGACACCGTGACGGTCGGCAAGCAGCCCTCGGGCCTGGCGATCTCGCATGACGGCAAGCTGGCACTGGTTGCCAAC
>DATIMU010000305.1:0-5342 GCA_035475015.1 Acetobacteraceae bacterium | reverse complement strand
CACGGTGAGGAACACGCCCCGGAACGCGGCGGCGATCTCGCCCTGCACCAGCGCCTGCTGCTCGGCCGGCAGCGAGGCCAGCAGGCGCGGTCCCTGACGCACCATCTCGACGAACAGACGAGCGGTGTCCGGGTCGAGTGCCGCGAGCACGCCGAACAGCACGGACCCCGCTATCGCCACGCCGAACGCCGAGCCGAGCGAGCGGGAGAGCTGGATGGCCCCCGCCACCACGCCGAGTCGGCGCGGCCCGGCGACGATCTGGCCCGTCACCTGCGCCACCAGCATCGAGGTGCCCTGGCACACGCCGCCCACCGCCAGCACGACCGAAAGCTGCACGCGGTTCATCTGCGGCGCCCACAGCGCCAGCGCCACCAAGGTCAGGGCGGTGATCATCAGGCCGATCGTCGGCAGGATCGCAGTCCGGCCGGTGATCGACACGAGCCAGCCGGTCAGCACCGAGCCGCCGCTGACCCCCGCCGTGAGCGGCAGCAGGAGCAGTCCGGACACGGCCGGGCTGGCGCCGCTCACCACCTGAAAGTAGATCGGCAGAAACGTGACCATCGCGACCAGCGACGCGCCGGAGCAGGCCGACATGATGTTGGCCCGCCAGATCGCCGGCTCGCGCAACAGGTTCAGCGGCAGCAGCGCCACCGGGCTGCGCCGCTGCTGCCATAGCAGGGTCGGCAACGCCACGGCGGCGATGGCGAGGAAGCCGCCGATCACCGGCGCCTCGGCGGGGTCGAGATAGTGCAGCCGCGCCAGCGCCAGCAGCAGCGGCACAATGACCAAGGTCAGCAGCACGACACCCCAGACATCGAACGCGAACGTGCCGTGGCGATGCGCCACCTTCGGCAGTCGCCGCGCTAGCACGAGTGCCACGAGGCTGAGCGGCACGTTGGCGAGGAACACCGCCTGCCAGCCCAGCCATTCGGTCAGCACCCCGCCGCCGACTGGGCCGAACGAGGAGCCGGCGACGATGCACGCGGCGAAATACCCCTGATATTTCCCGAGTTGCCGCGCCGGCACATGCTCGCCGATCAGCGCCTGCGCCAGTGTGACGAGGCCGCCGCTGCCGAGCCCTTGCAGCACGCGCGCCGCCAGCAGCCAGTGCAGTCCGGGGGCCGATGCGCAGAGCAACGAGGCCAGCGCGTACACGACGAGCGAGATCAGCAGCAGCCGGCGCCTTCCCACCAGATCGCCGAGGCGGCCGTACACCGGGGAAGCAATTGTGGCGGCGATCAGATTGGCAATCACCACCCATTGCAGCTGCTCGACATGGCCGAACGCGGCGCCGATCGCCGGCAGCGCCGTCGCGACCGCCGTGCTGTCGGCCGCCGACATGAACACCGGCAGCACGATCGGCGGTATCACGGTGAGGAACAGGCCGCTCGGCGGCCGGTCCCGACCGACCATCTCGGCGCTCTTCCCCATGCTGGCTTTATAGGCTGGAAGCCGCCGCGTTGGCAGCCCACCCGGACCCGCCTACGCTCACGGCAGACATGAGGGAGACGCCGCGATGCTAGACCTGCATTTCTGGCCGACGCCGAACGGCAAGAAGGTGACGATCCTGCTCGAGGAATGCGGCCTGCCGTACCGCATCGTGCCGTGCAACATCGGCCGCGGCGACCAGTTCTCGGAAGAGTTCCTGCGGCTCAACCCGAATCACCGGATGCCGGTGCTAGTCGACCACGATCCGGCCGGAGGCGGCGCGCCGATCAGCGTGTTCGAGTCCGGCGCGATCATGATGTACGTCGCCGAGAAGGTCGGAAAGCTCTTCCCCCAGGACGTCCGGGGCAAGACCGAAGTGACCCAGTGGCTGATCTGGCAGATGGCCAACCAGGGGCCGAAGCTCGGCGAGTGCGGCCATTTCCGCCGGCTCGGCGACAAGCAGGGCGACCAGTCCTACGCCGTCCGCCGCTTCACCGACGAGGCCAACCGGCTCTACGGCGTGCTCAACAACCGCCTCTACGATCGGCGCTATCTCGCCGGCGACCAGTACACCATCGCCGACATGATCTCCTATCCATGGTGCGTGAACTGGCAATCCCAGGGCCAGGACATCGAGGAGTTCAAGTACTTCAAGCGCTGGTTCGAGGAGATCGGCAGCCGCCCGGCGGTGCAAAAGGGCATGGCGGTCGGCAGCGACCTCGCCGGAGACCCGTCCAAGCTCTCCGCCGAGGAGCAGGAGCGCCGCGCCAAGCTGCTCTACAACCAGCGGGCGCGCCCGGCGCCCGCTGCCTGAGAGCAGGCGCCTACTTTCGCGCGGCGACCTTCGCCAGCGGTGAGGTGATGTCGGCGAAGGTGATGTCGTGCAGCGACGTCACCACGTCGATCACCGTCGGCCGGCGCGACGCGATCGCCTCCTTGAGCGCCGGGCCAAGCTGGTTGGGGTCGCTCACCCGCACGCCGCCGCAGCCCATCGCGCGGGCGATGGCGGCAAAATCGAAGTCGCGGAACTCGGCGGCGAACGGTCCGCCGCCGTGCAGCACCCAGCCGAGCGCCTTGTTGTTGAACACCACTGTCACGATCGGGATATCCTGTTCGAGCGCCGTCATCATGCCGTTCATCGACATGCCGAACCCGCCATCGCCGCACACCGCCACGACAGGGCGGTCGGGATGCACCAGCTTGGCGCCGAGGGCGGCCGGCACCGCGAAGCCCATCGGCCCAGAGCCCGCCGCCTGCAGGAAGCCGCCGGCGCGCTGCGTCTGATAGAGATGCGTCATCAGGATGCGGTTCTCGCCGGCGTCGCAGGTGACGATGGCGTCGGGCGGCAGGTTGCGGCGCAGTTCGCCAATGATGCGCTGCGGATGGATCGGCGTGCCGGGCGCCTCGTAGGCGTCGGCGTCGAAATAACCGTGCCGCTGGCGATGCGCCGCGACGCGCTGCACGCCGGCCTCGCGCCGGCCTTGGTCCGACACCGCCTCGCGCAGTTGTTGCAGCACGAGGGCGGCGTCGCCGATCAGCACATGCTCGGCGGGGAAGGTCCAGGAGGCGTTGCGCGGCTCGACCTCGATCTGAATGAAGGTTTGCCGCGCCGGGTTCAGCAGCTCGGGGTTCTCGCGCGCCGTGTCGGACGCGCCGAGCTTGGAGCCCGCGACGAGCACGAGATCGGCTTCCGCCACCGCCGCGTTGGCCGCCCCGAGGCCGAACGTACCGAACACCCCGAGTGCGAGCGGATGCGTCTCGGCGAACACGCCCTTGCCGGAAGCCGTGGTGACGACGGGTATGCCGAGCGCGTCGGCGAGCTGCTCCAGCGGCTCGTAGGCTTGCGCGATGCGTACACCGTTGCCGGCGATGATGACCGGGTTCTTCGCCGCCGCGAGTGCCCGCGCCGCGGCAGCGACGAGCGACGCATCGGCGGCCTGCGGCGCGGGCGGCAAATAGAGCGACGTCGCGTAGAGGCGCGGCTCGGATTCAGCGTCGACGTTGCCCGAGAGAGAGGCGAGGCTGTACAGCACCGCCACCGGCCCCGGCTGGCCGGCCATCGCGTGCTTGATCGCGAGTTGCGTCGCCTGCACGGCCGAAGCGGGTTCGAGCGCCTGGAACACCTGCTTGGTGACGCCGCGATACGCGGTGCGCGCGTCCCACGCGCCGTAGTCGCCGGTGCCGGACTGGTACGGCCCGTGCAGCGCGAGGTTGGCCGGATCGCTGAAATCCGTGAGCAGCAGCATCGGCGAGCTTGAGAGATGCGCCTCCAGCGTGCCGAGCAGCCCGTTGCCGAGCACCCACGGCCCCTGCCCGATCAGCACGCCCGGCCTGCGCTTGAGCCGGCCGTACACTTCCGCCATGACGCCGCCAAGGCTTTCCTCGCGCACCAGCACGGTGCGGATGCCGTTCTGCTGCTTTTCCAAGCCCCGAAAGATCCGCCCGGTGTGGCCGCCCGAGATGCCAAACACCATGTCGATGCCGGCCTCCCGCAGCACCATCGCGACCAGGTCGGCGGCACTGGTTTCATGAGTCAGCAATCTCTCGGCGGACATGTCGTTTCTCCCATTTTCTTCTCCCTCTCCCCTGCTTAGGGGAAAGGGCCGGGGTGAGGGGTCAGCGTTTCACGCCAAAAGCCGGCATCACCTGCTCGGCGACCCACTGGAACTGCTCCAGCATCACCGCCTTCGGCGTCGCCATCGGCGTGCTGAGATTGATGTGCTGCATCCCCGGATAGCGCGCCTCCAAACTCTTGAGATGCGCGATCAGATCGTCCGGCGTCCCCGCGAACCACGCACCGAGCTTCATGAAATGCTCGACCGTCGGCACGTCCGCCGCCGCCCAGCCGCCGCGCCGCCCGACCGCCTCGACCTGCGGCGGCGTGAGGCCGGGGACGAAGCCGAGCGGGGCGAACATCTTCACGTGCTCCTCGTAGAGCGGCGTGATCTCGCGCAACGCCTGCTCGCGCGTCTTGGCGAGATGGAAGAAGATGCCGATGGCGAGATTTTCACCGAGCTGCCAGTTCTTGCCGGCGCGATGCGCGGCGTCCTGGTACGCCTTGATCGGCCCCTCCGCCATCGTCGCCGCACCACCGCCGACCGCGCCCCGGATGTCGTGGCGCACCATGAAATCCATCGCGCGTTGGCTCGCGCTGACGATCGGCTGCCAGCACTCGCGACGATGAATCGGACGCGGCACCAGCGTGATCTCCTTCAGATCGTAGCCGCGATACGGCACGTCCGGCGGCAGCACGTAATGCTTGCCACGATGGGAAAAGCTCTCCTGGTCGAACGCCTTGAAGATGATCTCCGCCTGCTCCTCGAACAGCTCGCGATTGGCCGGCTGGTCGCGCAACGGGGCGCCGAACGTCTCCACCTCGCGCGTGTGATAGCCACGCCCGAGGCCGAATATGGTGCGGCCCTTGGTGAGAATGTCGGCCACCGCGTAGTCCTCGGCGAGGCGCAGCGGGTGCCACATCGGCGCGATGTTGAAGCCGCAGCCGATCTTGAGCCGCCGCGTGACCTGCGCGAGATACACGGCGACCATCAGCAGGTTGGGCATCACCTCGTAGCCCTCGTGCTGGAAGTGGTGCTCGGCGAGCCACAGCGTGTCGTAGCCCAGCCGGTCCATCGTCTTGGCGACTGCCTCGGTCTTCTCGAACACGCCGGCCAACTGCTCGTTCGAGAAGCGGCGCTCGTTGGCCGGGGTCGCGTCCTGGCCGCGATCGGGCATGTCGATATGGCCGGGGTAGACGGTGACGAATTTGGAGATCATGGCTCACTCCCTCCGCTCGCTCATGCGTCAGTCTGGCGCAGTCGCGCGCGGCGCGCCAGCATGGGGCGGAGGCGACAACCGATGCGAACCGCGATCCTGCACGTCGACGACCTCGGCAGCACGCATGGCGCGAACCAGGC
>DATIMU010000304.1:0-3282 GCA_035475015.1 Acetobacteraceae bacterium | reverse complement strand
GGCGGCGGCAGGTGGTCCGCCGTCACCACGCCGAGCATGAAGCGGCACTCGGCGGCGAACAGCCGCCGGCCGGCCTCGATCTCGTCCTCGCCGGGCTCGGGCGGCCCGCCGAGGGTGGCGGGGGGCTCGCTCAGGTGCGCGCCAGGTTGGGTCGGGGCAGCCGGGTGCGGCGCATGATGACCCATTGCTGCGCGATCGACAGGGTGTTGTTCCAGCTCCAGTAGATCACCAGCCCGGCCGGGAAGCGGGCCAGCATGAAGGTGAAGATGATCGGCATGAACTGGAACAGCCGCGCCTGCATCGGGTCGGGCGGCGGCGGGTTCAGCTTCTGCTGGAAGAACATCGTGAAGCCCATGATCAGCGGCCAGGCGCCGAGATGCAGGAAAGGCGAGATCACGGTCGGGTCGAACGGCAGCAGGCCGAACAGATTGAACACGTTCGTCGGATCGATCTGCGAGAGATCGTGAATCCAGCCGAAGAACGGCGCCTGGCGCATCTCGATGGTGACGAAGATCACCTTGTAGAGCGAGAAGAACACCGGGATCTGCACGATCATCGGCAGGCAGCCGCTCGCCGGGTTGACCTTCTCCGCCTTGTACAGCGCCATCATCTCCTGCTGCATCTTCGCCGGATCGTCCTTCAGCCGCTCACGCAGGGCTGTAACTTTCGGCCCTAGCAGCTTCATCCGGCTCATCGACGTGTAGGATTTGTTGGCGAGCGGGAAGAACAGCAGCTTGACGCCCACGGTGAACGCCATGATCGCCAGGCCGAAATTCCCGAGTACGCCGTTCAGCCAGTCGAGCGCGTAGAAGATCGGCTTTGTCAGCCAGTAGAACCAGCCGAAATCCACCGCCTTGTCGAACGACGGGATGTGGTACTGGTCCTGATAGCGGTCGAGCAGGCTGACGATCTTGGCGCCGGCGAACAGGTGCGTCGGCAAGCTCGCCGAGGCGCCCGGCGCGACCGTCATCGGCTCCTGGGTCGCGTAATCCACCTGATAGTGGTCGCCGCCCTCGTCGAGATGGCGGAAGGTCACGGTCGAGGCCATCGTCTGGTCGGGCACCAGGGCGGTCAGCCAGTATTTGTCGGTGATGCCGGCCCAGCCGCCGTCGCCGGTGGCGGTGAACGCGACGCCGTTGTGCTTGGCGCCCTCGCTCTTGGCGTCGGAGTATTTGGTCTCCTGCAAGGTGCCGTTGGTGACGCCGAGCAGCCCCTCGAACAGCAGGTAGTAGCCCGCGACCTCCGGGGTGTAGTCGCGCCGGATGCGCGCCCAGGGGAACAGCTTGACCGGCGCGCTGGTGGCATTGCGCACCCGCTGGTCGACCGAGAACATGTAGTTGTCGTCGACCGACAGGACGAGCTCGAAGGTCAGTCCCTCGCCATTGTCCCAGCTCAGCGTGACCGGGTGGGCGGAGGTGAGGTCCGGCGCCGAGGCGGCCCACACCGTGTCGTTGCCCGGCAGCTTGACGTGCTCGCCGGGGGCCGCCGACCAGCCGTACTGGACGTAATAGGGATTGGGGTCGGACCGCGGCTCCAGCAGCCGGACGAGCGGCGAGTTGGGCGCCAGCGTCTCGCGGTAATCGGTCAGCACGAGGTCGTCGAGCCGGCCGCCGAGCAGGCTCATGGAGCCGCGCACCCGCGAGCCGTTGATCTTCAGCCGGGGCACCTCCTTGGGCACCGCCTCGGCCGCCGCCCCCTGGGCGGGCGCGGCACCGCTCGCCGGCGAGCCTTCGCGCGGCGTCACGCCGCCCGATTTCGGCGTCGTCTTGCTCGCCTCCTGGGTGGCCGGCGGCTGATGCGGCATGTGCGGCGCCACCAGCAACTGGAAGCCGAGGAGAATCGCGATCGAGACGGCGATCGCGATAAACAGCCGCTTCTGGTCCATCATAGCCCCGTTCTGGCCCGCTAGAGCCTCAAATCATCCACGGATCGAGGCCGGGTGGCGCGGCCGTCGACGCATCGGCAGGGCGGCACCGGATCGTACCCGCCCTCATTCCAAGGGTTGCAGCGCAGGATGCGCCACGCCGCGAGCCCGCCGCCGCGCACCGCCCCGTGCGCCCGCAGCGCCCCGATGGCGTATTCGCTGCAGCTCGGCTCGAAGCGGCAATTCGCCCCGATGAACGGCCGCAGCGTCCATTGATAGAGCCGCACCGCGCCGATCGCGAGGCCCGAGGCAGGGTTCACGTCACGCCCGCCTTGGCCAGCGCGCGCCGCAAATCCTCCTGCAGCGCCACGAACGGACGCGCGCGGGTCTTGTCGCGTCCGACCACAACGAGGTCGACGCCCGACACCGGATGATCGCGCAGCAGCAGCCGCGCCGCCTCCTTCAGCCGCCGGCGGGTGCGGTTGCGCACCACCGCGTTGCCGACCTTGCGCGTGACCGTGAAGCCGATGCGCGCGGGTGCCTCGTCGCCGCGCGCCAGGGCCTGCAGCACGAGGCCGGGCATCGGCGCCCTGCGCCCCTTCGCCGCCACGCGCAGGAACTCCGCCCGGCGCTTGAGGCGCTCCGGCGGGCTCACCGATGTGGCTTGCGTGCTCAGCCTGACACGTTTTCAGGCGGACAGGCGCTTGCGGCCCTTGGCGCGGCGGTTGGCCAGCACCTTGCGGCCGCCGACGGTTGCCATACGGGCACGAAAGCCGTGCCGGCGCTTGCGGACCAGCTTCGACGGTTGATACGTACGCTTCACGACACTTCTCCGGTTGGATCAGAAGCCCGTCAGGCGCACACACCGGGACGGGCTGGCGCGGGGCCGAATGGGCCACCTTCGCACGCGGCGTATAGGGGGCGGTCCGGCCTGCGTCAATTCGGGCTGCGTCAATTCGGGTCGCGTCAATTCCGCTGCGCCGCGACCAAACCGGCGTGACAAGGAGACGAATGCGCCGGCTCGCCCGCTTTCTGCCGCTGCTGGTCCTGCTCGCGGCCGTCGCCGCCGCTTGGGTGTTCGGGCTGCGCAGGGAATTGTCCTGGCCGATGCTGGCGGCGCACGAGGCGACGCTGCGCGCCTTCGTGGCCGCCCACCCGATCGCGGCGCCGGCCGGCTTCACGCTGCTTTATGTCGCGGTGACGGCCCTGTCGATCCCCGAGGCGGCGCTGCTCAGCATCGTCGGCGGGTTGTTGTTCGGCACCGTGCTGGCGGCGGTCTGCGTGGTGCTCGGCGCGACCGCCGGGGCGGTGCTGCTGTTCCTGGCTGCCCGATCCGCGCTCGCCGCCCCGCTGCGCCACCGCGCGGCACCGCTGCTGGCGCGCATCGGGCCGGGGCTGGAGCGGGATGGGTTCAGCTA
>DATIMU010000303.1:0-4129 GCA_035475015.1 Acetobacteraceae bacterium | reverse complement strand
CCATGTCGAACCAGCTCAGGCAGCGTCTGAAATCGGGAAAGGCCGCCGTCAACGGCTGGCTGGCGATCCCGTCCGGCTTCTCCGCCGAGGTCATGGCCCAATGCGGCTGGGACAGCGTGACCGTCGACATGCAGCACGGCGTGCAGGACTATCTCTCGATGGTCGCCTGCTTCCAGGCGATGCAGGCCCACCCGATCACCCCGCTGGTCCGCGTGCCCTGGAACGAGCCCGGCATCGTCGGCAAGGTGCTCGATGGCGGAGCGATGGGCGTGATCTGCCCGATGGTGAACAACAAGGCCGAGGCCGAGGCGCTCGTTTCGTACAGCAAATATCCGCCGCACGGCAAGCGCAGCAACGGCCCGATCCGCGCCGCGATGTACGGCGAGGCCAGCAGCTACCAGGCGACCGCCAACGACGAGGTGCTGGTCATCCCGATGATCGAGACGCAGGAGGCGATCGACAATATCGACGCCATCCTCGACGTGCCCGGCATCAGCGGCATCTATGTCGGCCCGTCCGATCTCGGCCTGTCGCTCGGCATGACGCCGATCCTCGACCGTGAGGAGCCCAAGATCCTCGGCATCTACGAGAGGCTGCTCGCCGCGACCAGCAAGCGCGGCCTGTTCGCGGGGCTGCACAACGGATCGGCGCCGTACGCCGCGCGCATGATCGGCATGGGCTTCCGCTTCGTCACCATCGCCAATGACAGCGGCCTGATGGCGAAGGCGGCACGCGAGGCGGTGCAGGCGGCACGCAAGGCGGCGGGCGAGGTGGCGAGCTAACGGGTAGGGCTGGCCGCGAGAGATGCTCTCGCGGCCAGCCCGTCCCATCAATGCTTCTCGGGTGGCGCCGCGAAATGCGGTGTGTGGAAGCCGCCGCGGTATTCCTGGATGATGATTCGGTCGGGGATCGGGTCAGCGCGCCGGCGGCCGAAGAAAAACGAGCCGCCGGCCGCGTCCCGGCTGGCCGGCGCCCGCAGCACTCGGTCGAGCAGGCGCAGCGGCAGCACGAAACCCAGAGCGCTCGTCCGCACGATCTTGCGCCACATCCGAGCGCCGGAGACCGACTCGAGCATCGCGCCGAGTGTCCAGCCAACGACCGTCCCGGGACCGATCGCGACACCCTGCTCGACCGCGTCGAAGCAGCGGAACAGCCGCCGGTGTCCCAGCGGGGTGAACCGGGTGAAGTCGTAAGCCCCCATGTGGACGGGCTGCAGGAACGGCGTCACCGCGAAGACATGGCCCTCGGGGCGCAGCACGCGCCAGATCTCGGCCACGCAGCGTTGCGGATCGGCGACGTGCTCCAGCACGGCGACGGCGATCACCAGGTCGAAGGATGCATCCGGGAAGGGCAGGTCGTGCGCATCGGCGATGGCGTCGACGTGGGCCGCGAAGGCGACGTCGGTGTGTATCACCGTGTCGGAAGGCCGGCCAAGCCGCATACCGCCCGAGCCGACCACCAGGACCGCCGGGGAAGAGCAGACCCGGCGCACCGCTGCCAGCGCGTCGGGATGACCAAAATGGCCCATCCCGACGGGGAGATTTCTGAGCCTGTGAACCATGCGCCGGGCGCGGCGCCGCAGTCCGGATGTCCGGTCCGCCGCGCGTCCGTAGCTGGCGCCCATATAGCCGCTCTCGATCTCGTAGTCGGCAATCGCGAACACGGAGTTTTCGTCATTAATCAAAACGGGCACGCCGTTCACGATCGGGAACCGCGTGCCGCATTTCGTGCATTCCAGCGCGTCGGCGCCTTGCAGCAGGCTCGCCCGATCCTTCGGGCATACAAATTCCCTTCGCGGGGACGATCCGCCTTGCGTCGCAAGTCGCATTTTCCGCCCGGTGACTGCCTCTTCGAGTTCCGCTGTCAAAACCACAACCCAATCCGTATGCGGCGGCACTCTAACATCGGGGTTCTTGACAACAAGGAAATCCCGGCGCCCTTCCTGCGTCGCGCCGGGCGACAAAATTCCGCGATGCGCGGTCCGATTGCGGATGGCCGCCCCGACTGCGGAGGAGGGCGATCATGCGCGCAGCAACGGAGCCGGCGGTTGCAATGATGGATGAAGGACCGGGGCGCCAGGGCTCGGATTGGGTTGCGCCCGATTGCGCCGGACAGGATTTCTACGCGCTCGATCGCGGCCTGCGAGACCTGCTCGCGATCTATCTCCCGGCCGGGACGCGCGAGGCGCTGGAGCCGCATTTCGCCCGCCTCGGGGTGCTGGCGGGCGGCCGGCTGGACGAGCTCGCCCGCGTCGCGGATCGCCACCCGCCTGTCCTGCACCCCCGCGACCGGTTCGGCCGTGACGAGGACTGGATCGAGTATCATCCGGCCTATCGCGAGATGGAGCGGATCGCCTTCGGGGATTTCCAGTTCCACGCGATGAGCCATCGTGCCGGCGTGCTCGGCATGAGCGAGCCGTTGCCGCCGGTCGCGAAATACGCCTTTCAATACCTGTTCGTGCAAGGCGAGTTCGGCCTGATGTGCCCGATCAGCGTGACCGACACTTCGACCCATCTGATCCGCCGCTTCGCCTCGCCCGAACTGCAACAGATACTCCTGCCGCGCATGTTGTCGGCCGATTTTTCTACCCTGTGGAAGGGCACGCAGTTCATCACGGAGAAGGCCGGCGGCTCCGATGTCGGCGCGATCGAAACCGTCGCCCGCGAGGAGGGCGGCGCGTGGCGGCTGCACGGCGAAAAATGGTTCTGCTCGCACACCGACGCGGACGTCGCGCTGATGCTGGCCAGGCCGGAGGGAGCGCCCTCCGGTACGCGCGGGCTCGCGTTGTTCGCGCTGCCCCGGAGGCTTGAGGACGGCTCGCGCAATGCCTACCGGATCGTGCGGCTGAAGGACAAGCTCGGCACGCGGTCGATGGCCTCGGGCGAGATCCGGCTGGAGGGCGCGTTCGCCTGGCTCGTCGGCAAGGTCGATCGCGGCATCCAGCAGATGATGGAGCAGGTCAACCTTTCCCGGCTGTCGCACGGCGTGCGCGCCGCCGCGATGATGCGCCGCTGCGTCAACGAGGCGCTGACCGTGGCGCGCGGCCGGTTCGCGTTCGGCCGTGCCATCATCGAGTACCCGCTGATGCGCCGCCAGCTGATGAAGCTGATCGTGCCGACCGAGCAGGCGCTGTCGATGTCCTTCGCCGCCGCCGACGCGATGGGCCGCGCGCGCGACGGCTCGCCCGAGGCCGAGGCGGAACTGCGCATCCTCACGCCGCTGCTCAAGCTGCGCGCCTGCCGCGACAACGCGATTGTCGCCACCGGCTCCTTGGAGGCGCGCGGCGGCAACGGCTACATCGAGGACTGGGTGAACCCGCGCCTGGTGCGGGACGCGCAGGTCGGGCTGCTGTGGGAAGGCACCAGCAACATCAACGCGCTCGACGTGATTACCCGTGCCGTGGGCCGGAGCGGCAGTCACCGTGCGCTGGCGGCCCTGCTGCGACGCCGTCTGGAGGACGCGCGGCAACTGCCCGCGCCATTCCGCAACCGCCTCGCCGCCGCGCTCGATCGCGCGCTGCATCTCGCAGAGCGGGTGGCTGGCGATCGCGACGCGGAGGCGCTGGCGCGTCAGGCGGCGACGGCGCTGTACGATGTGTCGAGCGCGGTCCTTCTGGCGTGGGAAGGCAGCCGGCCTGGCGCCGACGCCGGTCGCGCGCTGATTGCTCGCTGCGTGCTGGAGCACCGGCTTTCTCCCAGCGACCCGCTCGCGCCCGAGAACCGGGTCTGGGAGCGCGCGGCAACAGATGCCGTGCTCGGTGGGCGCGCGCTGGCGATTGCCGAGATCGCGCCGCTGCTAGCGGAGTAAGCGACCCCTCACCCCGGCCCTCTCCCACAAGGGGAGAGGGAGAAGAAAGCCCCCTCCCCTTGTGGGAGGGGGTTGGGGGAGGGGTTCCGCTCCGGGCTGCCGTCTAACCCTCAGCCCTCCACCACGCGCTGCGTCTGCTCGCCCAAGCCGTCGATCCCCAACCGCATCGTCTGCCCCGCCTTGAGGAATACCGGCTCCGGCTTCACCCCCGAACCCACACCCGGTGGGGTGCCGGTGCTGATGATGTCGCCCGGCGCCAGGCTGATGAAGTGGCTGACATAGCTCACCAGCTTGCGCACGCCGAAGATCATCGTCTTGGTGC